>JALOLN010000276.1 GCA_025455945.1 Actinomycetes bacterium | reverse complement strand
CCGAACCCCCAGTCCCACCAGTGGGCCTGGATGTGGTCGACGAGGGCGTCGCTGTCCCGCCTGGTCATCGGACCCGCGAGGTACCGCGTGACGAGCGGGTCCGCGTTCATGGCAGCGAACGGCTCACGGTCGTCCTCGCACCAGCCCCGCAGCAGCAGCCGCGGCGTCGTGAGCGGCTCGATCACCCCTCGTCCCACGAGCGGTCCTCGGCGTCCCACTCCTCCGAGCGCTTGCGTGCCCGCTCGATCGCCGAGGCGGCCTCGGCGTAGGTCGCGTACGGCCCGAGCCGCTCCGCGTTGGGCGACCCGGGGCCCTGCTCGACGCGGTGGGTGGTCAACGACCACCAGTACTGGGTCTCGGGGGACTCGCTCACCGGGCCACCTCCCTCGCTGGCCTTCGTAGAATCGCACACATGCCCCTCCTCGTCCCCGGCACCCTGTCGCCCCGTCGCACCGTGCCGGCGTCGATCCCTCGGCCCGAGTACGTGGATCGGGACGCCCCGGAGCGGTACTCGGGACCGGAGGTGAAGGACCCCGGCACGATCGAGCGGATGCGCGTCGCCGGGCGGATCGCGGCGCAGGCGCTCGCCGCGGTGGCCGAGCACGTGGCCCCGGGAGTCAGCACCGACGAGCTCGACCGGGTGGGTCACGAGTTCCTCGTCGCCCACGGCGCCTACCCCTCGACCCTGGGCTACCGCGGCTATCCCAAGTCGCTGTGCACGAGCATCAACGAGGTCATCTGCCACGGGATCCCGGACTCGACCGTCCTGGCGGAGGGCGACATCGTCAACGTCGACATCACCGCGTTCGTCGACGGCGTGCACGGCGACACCGACGCCACCTACCTCGTGGGCGAGGTCGACGAGGAGTCCAGGCTGCTCGTCGAGCGCACCCGGGAGGCCATGCTCCGCGGCATCAGGGCCATCGCGCCGGGTCGCCAGATCAACGTCGTCGGCCGGGTCATCGAGTCCTACGCCAGGCGCTTCGGCTACGGGGTGGTGCGCGACTTCACCGGTCACGGCATCGGCACCGCCTTTCACTCCGGGCTCGTCGTCCCGCACTACGACGACCCCGGTGCCACGACCGTCATGGAGCCGGGCATGACGTTCACGGTCGAGCCGATGCTCACGCTCGGCACGATCGACTACGACATCTGGGACGACGGCTGGACGGTGGTCACCCAGGACCGGCGTCGGTCGGCCCAGTTCGAGCACACCGTGCTCGTCACCGAGTCAGGGGTGGAGGTCCTCACCCTCCCCTAGCCTGGCCCCATGGCGACCGCGCGCTCCACCACCCGCTGGCCCCGCGACGTCCACACCCTGGCCATCGACATCGGCGGCAGCGGGTTCAAGGCAGCCGTCCTCGACGCCCTCGGCCAGATGGTCAGCGAGCGGGTCCGCGTCGACACCCCCTACCCCTGCCCCCCGGAGCAGCTGGTCCGCACGCTCCAGGACCTCGTCAGCAGCCTCGACGGCTCCTACCACCGGGTGTCGGTGGGCTTCCCGGGACTGGTCCGGGCCGGGCACGTGCACAACATCCCCTCCCTGTCCCGCGCGCGGTACGGCGGCCCCCCCGACCCTGGGCTGGTGGCGCTGTGGCACGGGTTCGACCTCGCCGGCGCGCTGTCGGCCAGCTTCGCGGTCCCCGTCAAGGTCGCCAACGACGCCGACGTCCAGGGCTGTGCCGTCGTCGAGGGCGACGGCTTCGAGTTCGTCGTGACCCTCGGCACCGGCACCGGCACGGCGCTGTTCTACCGGGGCCAGCTGCTCCCCCACATGGAGCTCGGCCATGCCCCGTTCCGCAAGGGCGGCACGTTCGAGGACCATCTGGGCAACGCGGCACGCAAGCGGCTGGGCAACCAGCGCTGGAGCCGCCTCGTCATCGAGGCGATCGAGGCCTACGACCGGTTCGTCTTCTTCGACCGGGTCTACCTGGGCGGGGGCAACACCAAGCACCTGTGCGAGCCGCTGCCGGCCAAAGCCGTCGTGGTCCCGAACACCGCGGGGATCCTGGGTGGGGTCAAGCTCTGGACCATGGACGTCGTCGGCTGATGGGCCCTCGCGGGCTCACCCGCCGAGTCGCCGGCCTGACCGTGCCGGTGGCGCTTGCCCTCGGTGGGTGCACCGGTGCGCCCGGGCCCGCGGTGGCGGAGTCCGCGGCTTCGCCGGCGCCGGCCGGAGAGGTCGGCCGGGTCACCCGAGTGGTCGACGGTGACACGCTCGTCGTGGACGGCGTGCGGGTCCGGCTGATCGGCATCGACACCCCGGAGTCCAAGCAGCCCGGGAGCCCGGTGGAGTGCTTCGCCCTCGAGGCCGCCGCCCGGATGGGTGCGCTCCTGCCCGAGGGGACGGCGGTGCGCCTCGCCCTCGACGTCGACCCCACCGACGACTTCGGCCGAACCCTCGCCTACGTCTACCGGGTCGCCGACGACCTCTTCGTCAACGCCGCCCTCGTCCGCGAGGGCTACGCCAGCGTGCTGACCGTCCCGCCGAACGTGCGCCACGCCGACGACTTCCTCGAGCTGCAGGGGGAGGCACGGCAGGCCGGCCGGGGGCTGTGGTCCTCCTGTCCCTGAGCGCGACATCTGGTACGCATTTCAACTATCATCACCGCATGACCCAGACCCGATGGCTCAGCGCCGACGAACAGCGCTCCTGGCGGGCCTGGCTCACGGCCAGCGCGCTGCTGACGGAGCAGCTCGAGCACGAACTCAAGGACGCCCGCGGCCTCTCGATGGCCGAGTACGAGGTGCTGGTGCGACTGTCCGAGGCTCCCAACCGGCACCTGCGGATGAGCGACCTGGCCTCGAAGACGCTGTCCTCGCGCAGCCGCCTGTCGCACCAGATCGCGCGGATGGAGGCCGCCGGGCTGGTCCGCCGGGAGGACTGCGCCGAGGACCGTCGGGGGGCCTGGGCGGTCCTCACCGACGCCGGCTTCGCGCGCCTGGTCGAGGCGGCCCCCGACCACGTCGAGAGCGTCCGGCGGCACCTGGTCGACGTCCTCAGCCCT
>JALOLN010000074.1 GCA_025455945.1 Actinomycetes bacterium | reverse complement strand
GGGAGCAGCAGCCCGGCGACCACGTGCACCGTGCGCACGGGGGGCCGCTGGCCGACCGCCTGGCTCAGCACAGGCACGTAGAGCAGGGCGGCGGTGACCAGGCCGACGACCACGAGGACGGCGAAGGTCCCGTGCACCCAGCGCTCCCCCACCGAGAACCGCGGCTCCCGGGGTCGGTCAGGCGACCGGCTCATCCGAGCGCCCGTTCGACCCGCCGACCCAGGCGTCGACGTCGTAGCCGCGCTGCTCCCAGTAGCCGGGCTCGACCCGGTCGGTGACCTCGATCTCCCCCAGCCACTTCAGGGACTTGTACCCGTACATCGGGGCGACGAGCAGCCGGGCCGGGCCGCCGTGGGAACGGGACAGCTCCGCACCGCCGAGCCGGGTCGCGACGAGGACGTCGTCCCGGCGGGCCTGCTCCAGGGACAGCGACTCCGTATACACCCCGTCGAAGGACCGCAGCAGCACCGCCCGCGCCGACGGCCCCGGGGCGGCCCGCGCGAGCAGGTCCCGCAGCAGCACCCCCGACCAGGCGACGTCGGGGACGCGCCACCCGGTCACGCACTGGAAGTCGCGGACCAGGTCGGTCTGCGGCAGGGCGCCGAGCTCGGCGAGGGTCCACGACCGGGGGCTGGCCACGAGCCCGCGCACCTCCAGCCGGTAGTCGGCGGCCGTGCGCACCGGCTCGTCACCGGTCACCGAGTAGTACCGGAACCCGGCCGCGCCCGGCAGCGCCGCCGTCAGACCGGTCGGGTCCTTGCTGGCCAGGACGGCAAGGCCGTCGCCCACGGCGCGGCCGGCGACGATGCCCAGGCCGCCAAGGGCGAGCAGCCCGAGCACGACCCGGCGGCCGAGGGGCCGGCTGCTGGTCGGGTCGTCGGTCACACTGTCAAGGGCACCATGCCGCGGGCCCGGCGTCGAGCGGGAGGACCTTACGGTCCGATGACCGGGGTGGCTGCGGGCTGGCGGTGACGCCGGACGTCGCGTTCCATGGGGATCCGTCCGTCGAACCGAGAGGCTCCCCCATGCGTCGTCCACTCCTCGTCGTCCCGGCCGTCGTGCTGGCGCTCGCCGTCACCGGCTGCGGCGCGGCCAGCACGGGCGAGACGGCGGCCCCGGCCGGCTCTCCCACCGTCAGCGCGCCGGCCACCGGCTCCTCGGCGAGCGGCTCGCCGGCGAGCAGCCCGGCCGCCACGGAGGGCCGGTACGTCGACCTGGCCGACTACGAGTCCGACCCGGCGGCGTTCGAGGGCGCCACGGTCGTGCTCTTCTTCGCCGCGCCGTGGTGCCCGACCTGCCGGGAGACCGACGAGAACCTCCTCGCCGAGGGCGTCCCCGCGGGCCTCACCGTCGTGAAGACCGACTACGACACCGAGACGGACCTGCGCCGGAAGTACGGCGTCACCGTGCAGCACACCTTCGTCCAGGTGGACGAGATGGGCACGGAGCTGACGACGTTCACCGGGTCGACCACCGGCGAGGACATCCTCGCCAACACGGTCTGACGGCCGCGCTGTGCTCGCCCTGCTCGGCGCCGTCGTCGCCGGGGCCCTCACCACCCTGGCCCCGTGCGTGCTCCCCCTGCTCCCGGTGATCGTCGGCGGTTCGGTCGCAGCGACCACCACCCCGGCAGGGTCGGCACCGCGCGCCAGCTCGGGCGCCGGGTCGGGCGCCGTGGCGGTGGCCGTCGACACCGACGTCCGGCTGCAGGCGCGCCGCCGCGCCCTGCTCATCACGGCGTCCCTGGGCGTGTCGGTCGTCGTGTTCACCCTGCTGCTCAAGGCCACGACTGCGCTCATCGGGATCCCGCCGGGGGTGTGGCAGTGGGTCAGCGGCGGCCTGCTCGTGCTGCTGGGGCTGGTCTCGCTCTTCCCCGCGCAGTGGGACCGGGTGTCGGCGGTGCTGCGGCTGCAGGCCCGCTCGTCGGCGCGGCTGGGCGCGGCCCGGCAGCGGGAGGGCACCCTCGGCGCGATCCTCACCGGGGCCGCCCTCGGACCGGTGTTCACCAGCTGCAGCCCGCTCTACGGCTACGTCGTGGTGACAGTGCTGCCCGCCCGGTTCGGCTACGGGCTGGCACTGCTGCTCGCCTACACCGCCGGGCTGTGCGCGACGCTGCTCGCCGTCTCGCTGCTCGGTCAGCGGTTCGTCCGGCGGGCCGGCTGGGCCGCAGACCCGCACGGCCGGTTCCGCCGGATCCTTGGTGCCGTCTTCGTCGTCGTCGGCGTGCTCGTCCTCACCGGGTGGATGAAGGACCTCGAGACGTGGCTGATCACCAACTCCCCCGTCCGGCCCTGGGACCTCGACAGCGGCTTCATCCCCACGTCGTGACGCCCGCGGCCGGGACCGGCTACTCCGGGGAGTGGCAGACCGCCTCGACGTTGTTGCCGTCGGGGTCGCGGACGAAGGCCCCGTAGTAGTCGGCGTGGTACTCCGGCCACAGCCGCGGCGCGTGCAGGACCTCCGCACCGCGGCCGACCGCGGCGGCGAAGAACGCGTCCACCGCGGCGCGGGACGGCGCCCGGAACGCCAGGTGCGTCTCGCGGAACCCCTCCCCGGTCTCCTGCGGGCCGATCCAGAAGTCGGGCATCGGCGGCACCCCGTAGCCGACGACCCGGCCGAAGTCCATGACGCGGACGCCGCCCAGCGGGGCGAGGACGGCGTCGAAGAAGGCGGCGCTGGCGGCGACGTCAGCGCACTGCACGGCGACGTGGTCGATCATGTCCCCATGCTGGCCCGCCCTTGCGGTGGGCACCAGGGCAGGTGATCACCTCCCCGCACCGTGTGGTCGTGCCCCGCACCGCAGAGCACGAGGGCCGCGACGACGTGGGGCGAGGAGGTGATCGACTTCGTGTCGGTGCGCCGACCGGACGCCGGACGCTGACAGACTCCCCTCGGCCATCCGCCCGCGGCACCGCCGAGGAGACACCATGATCCGCGCCCTGATCGCCCTCGTCCTGGTCTTCCTGATCTCGACCTTCCCCGCGACGTGGCTGCTGATGCTCTTCCTCGGCAACCTCGGCACCGGGCTGTCCTACTGGGGGACGCTGCCGCTGGGGATCATCGTGTCCCTGCTCATCGCGGGCGCGACCAGCCCCACCTACTACCCCCGCAGCTCCGGCCTCCCCGGCTGAGCCCGGCACCGATGACGCTCCTCACGGCGGTCAGGTCGACCGCGGCGACCGGCGTCGGGCGGGTCCGCGGGCACCCTTGACGGCCCGCGCGGGTGCCCCCTAGCCTGACGTTTGGTCCCAAACGTTTCGGAGGTGGGTGTGCCCGGGCAGGTCGGCTTCTTCGGTCCCCGCAGCACCTCGGGCAAGGCCGCGCTGCTGCCGGACCCCCCCTGGCACTACTCGGGCGACCTGCTGACCGTCGAGTACCGCGTCGACCCCGAGCGCGTGCGGGCGCTGCTGCCGGAGCCGCTGCAGCTCGCCGACGAGGACCCGGGTGCGGTCGCCTTCATCTGGGCCGACTGGCAGTCCTGCGCGGCCGACCGCGCCCAGCTCATGGACCCGGTCCTCGGCCAGTACAAGGAGGCGTTCGTCGTCGTGCGGTGCTCCTACCGCGGCGAGACGTACAGCCGCTGCGTCTTCATCTGGGTGGACACCGACTTCGCCATCGCCCGCGGCCTGCACCAGGGCTACCCGAAGAAGCTCGGCTCTATCCACCTGACCCGTCCGCATCCCTACGGGCCGGCGCCCCGGGTCGCCCCCGGCGGACGGTTCGGCGCCTCGCTCGCCGCGGCCGACCGCCGGCTGGCGGAGGCGCAGGTCACGCTGCTCGAGGAGTCGCCCACCAACGGGTTCGTCAACGCCCACCCGATGGCGCACCACCGGTTCGTGCGGTCGATCGACGACCCGACCACCCTGCGCCTCGACGAGATCATCGTGACCGGGTCGGCGCGGGCCGAGGGCGGACCGGCGTTCCGGGCGAGCGTGGACCACTTCGCGCTGTTCCCCGCGCCGACCGAGGAGCTCGACCTGCTGACGCCGCAGGAGATCATCGGCGGCTACTACCGGCAGGTCGGCGTGGTGTGGGAGGGCGGCCGGCTGCTGCGCGACAACCTCGCCTCGCACGAGGAGGGCACCGGTGCCTGACACCACCACGGTCGAGGGCGTCGCCGTCGACACCCGGCACTGGATCGGCGGACGGCGGGTCGCCTCGGCCAGCACGTTCACCGACGTCTCACCCATCGACGAGCAGCCCCTCGGCGAGGTCTCGGCGGGCGGCCCGGCGGAGGTCGACGCCGCCGTGTCCGCCGCCCAGGCCGCCTTCCCCGCCTGGGCCGCCCTGTCCCGCGACGAGCGCGCCGACCTGCTCCACCGGGTCGCCGACGGGATCGACGCCCGGGCCGAGGAGCTCGCCGTCGTCGAGACCCGGGACAACGGCTCCCTGCTGCGGTCCCACCGGCGCAGCGTGATGCCGCGGGTCGGCATGAACTTCCGCTACTTCGCCGACCTGCTCCGCGACCTCTCCCACCCGGACCGAGAGATCCGCGGTCACCGGGAACGGATCACCTGGGACCCGGCCGGCGTCACCGCGGTCATCACGCCCTGGAACGCCCCGCTCATGCTCGCGACCTGGCGGATCGGGCCTGCGCTCGCCGCCGGCAACACCGTCGTGGCGAAGCCGCCGGAGTGGGCCCCCCTCACCGCCTCGCTGCTCGCCGACATCACCGCCGAGGCAGGGCTGCCGCCGGGGGTCCTCAACGTCGTCCAGGGGCTGGGGCCGCAGGCGGGTGCGGCGCTCAGCGCCCACCCCGGCGTCCGGCGGCTGTCCTTCACCGGCTCGGTGCCCACGGCCGGCCTCATCGCCGCAGCGGCCGCCCCCCACGTCGTCCCGCTGTCGTTCGAGCTCGGCGGCAAGTCCCCGCTCGTGGTCTTCGCCGACGCCGACCTCGACCTCGCCGTCCGTCTCGCCGTGGAGCAGTTCGACAACGCCGGACAGGTCTGCCTCGGCGCCTTCCGCATGCTCGTGCAGGAGTCGGTGGCCGACGAGTTCCTCGGCGCCGTCCTCGAGCGGGCCCGGGGGATCGTGCAGGGGGACCCGCGGGACGAGGCCACCGACATCTCCTGCCTGGTCAGCCGCCCGCACTTCACCCGCGTCGACGGCTTCGTGCAGCGCGCCCTGGCGACCGGGGCGAAGGCCGTGCTGGGCGGCGGTCCGAACACCGAGCTGGGCGGGCTCTTCTACCGGCCGACGATCCTCACCGAGGTCGTGCCGGGCTCCGAGATCGTGACCGAGGAGGTCTTCGGCCCGGTCCTCACCATGCAGACCTTCCGCACCGAGGACGACGCCGTCGCCATGGCCAACGACACCCGGTTCGGGCTCGCCGCCACCCTGGTGACCGGTGATCCGGGGCGGGCCGAGCGGGTGAGCAGCCGGGTCTCCGCCGGGACCGTGTGGGTCAACTGCTTCTTCGTCCGCGACCTCGGGGCGCCCTTCGGCGGCAACGGGCACTCGGGCATCGGCCGAGAGGGCGGCGTGCACTCCTTCGACTTCTACTGCGACATCAAGAACACCGTGTTCGCGCCGACCGGGTGGACCGGCGGCACCAAGGAGTGACCCATGGGTGAGGTGGTGGGCGCCGGGCTGCTGGCGCACGTCCCGACGATCATGCTCCCCGAGCCGGTGCGTCTGGAGCTCAACCAGGGCAGGGAGATCTCCCTCGTGCCCGGGCTGCACCAGCTGCGCGCGGAGGTGTTCGAGACGCTCGACTACGACACGGTGGTCGTGCTCGACTCGCACTGGTTCACCACGGTGGAGACCGTCGTCACGGCACAGCACCGCCGCGCCGGGCTCTTCACCGCCGAGGAGCTGCCGCGGGGCATGTGCCGCATCCCGTACGAGTGGCCCGGCGACCCCGAGCTCGCGCAGGCGATGGCCGAGCTGGGGCCCACGAACAGCACGTGGATCACGGCGATCGACGACGAGTACCTGCCGCTGTACTACGCCACCCTCAACCTGTGGAAGTTCCTGGGCGAGGGGCTGGGCAAGCGGTGGGTCAGCGTGAGCACCTGCCAGACCGGCGAGCCGGAGGACTTCCTGAGGGTCGGCCGCGCGCTCGGCCAGGCGATCGAGCGGCTGGACCGCAAGGTCGTCCTCATCGCGTCGGGGGCCCTCTCGCACACCTTCTGGAAGCTTCGGCAGCTGCGCGACCACGAGGCCAGCGACCGCAGCCACATCCGCACCCCCGAGGCCTGCGCGGCGGACCTCGAGCGCATCGCCTGGTTCAAGGACGGCGACCACGCACAGGTGCTGCGGACGATGCCCGAGTTCCTGCCGTACCGGCCCGAGGCGATGTTCGCCCACTACCTGATGATGGCGGGTGCCCTGGGCGAGGAGCGGCTCACCGCCCGGGCCCGCCAGTACGGGGAGTACGAGAACTCGATCGGCACCGGCCAGGTGCACCTGTGGTTCGACCGTCCCGCGGAGGGGTACCCACGGCCGGGCAGCACCCCGCCGGACCCCGAGTACCTCCGCCAGATGGGCGGCCCCGACCTCGTCGCCGCAGGCTGACCACCGAGGAGCCGACATGTCCGAGACCCGACGCATCCTCCTCGACGGCGCAGTGGTGCAGGTCGTCCGGCACGGCGACGAGCTGGTCGCCGGGGACGGCCGCACCGTCGGGGTCGAGGAGGCTGCGCACCTCCCCCCGGTGGTGCCCACGAAGATCGTCGCCGTCCACCTCAACTACCGCAGCCGGGTCGAGGAGTTCGGCACCCGGCTGCCGGCGGCACCGACCTACTTCCACAAGCCGACGACCTCGCTCAACGCGCACAAGGGCGCGGTGGTCCGGCCGGAGCGCTGCAAGTGGCTCAACTACGAGGGCGAGATCGCCATCGTCATCGGACGCACCTGCCGCAACGTCTCCCCGGCGGACGCCGGTGCGTTCATCGCCGGGTACACCGTCGCCAACGACTACGGCCTGCACGACTTCCGGGACACCGACGCCGGATCGATGCTGCGGGTCAAGGGGTCGGACACGCTGTGCCCGCTCGGACCGGGGCTGGTCGACGACTGGGACTTCCGGGGCAAGACGCTGCGGACGATCGTCAACGGCACCGTGGTGCAGGAGGGCAGCACCGACGAGATGGAGTGGGACATGCACTACCTCGTCGCGGACATCGCGCGCACGATCACCCTGCTCCCCGGCGACGTCCTGCTCTCGGGCACCCCGGCCAACTCCCGGACCGTCTACCCGGGGGACGTCGTCGAGGTCGAGGTCGACGGCCTCGGCCGGCTGACCAACCACATCGTCAGCGGGCCGGTGCCGATCCGGGACGACTGCGGCGCCCAGCCGACCGAGAGCGACGAGGTGCTGTCGACCGCGATGGGCGGCGACTGGCCCAAGAGAGGCCGGTGACGGTGACGGGTCCCGCCCGGCGGTTCTGGGGCGACGAGGACCCCGCGGTCGAGGCCGTCCTGCACTGGGTCACCGACCGGGTCGCGCGGGCCAGCGACCCCAAGACGACGGCCCGCCCGGCGTCGGAGCTGGCGGCAGCGGCCGGGCCCACCGTGACGCCGTCCGGCATCGGCTGGCAGGCGGCGCTGCGCATCTTCGACGACGTCCTGGTCCCGGCCACCCGGGCCCAGGACGACCCGATGAACCTCGCGTACATCCCGGCCGCACCGACGCGCAGCGCCGTCGCGTTCGACCTCGCCACCAGCGCCGCCAACGTCTTCGCCGGTCTGTGGGAGGCCGGGGCGGGCGCCATCTACGCCGAGAACGAGGCGCTCGACTGGCTGATCGGCCTGCTCAGGTGGCCGGAGACGGCCGGTGGGACGTTCGTGGCCGGCGGCACGATGGGCAACCTCTCGGCCCTCGTGACCGCCCGCGAGACGATGCGGGCGCGGCGCGGCGGGCGGCCCTACGGCGGCTGGGTGCTGGCCTGCACGGCGGACGCGCACTCGTCGATCCTCGGTGCCGCGCGCGCCCTGGACGTCGGGGTGATCGAGGTGCCCCAGGACCGCCGGGGCCACCTCACCGGCCGGGCGCTGCACGCGGTGCTCAGGGCGCACCCCAACGTCTTCGCCGTCGTCGCCTCCGCCGGGACGACCAACGCCGGCATCATCGACGACCTCGACGACGTCGCGGACGTGTGCGGCGAGTTCGGCACCTGGCTGCACGTCGACGGCGCCTACGGGGGGGCCGCGCTCGCCGCCCCCAGCGTCCGGTACCGGTTCCACGGGGTGGAGCGCGCGGACAGCTTCATCGTCGACCCGCACAAGTGGCTCTTCGCCCCGTACGACTGCTGCGCGCTGCTCTACCGGGACCCGCGCGCCGCCCGGGTGGCCCACTCGCAGCAGGCCAGCTACCTGGACCAGATCGACCGGGAGGCCTGGAACCCCTCTGACCTGGCGACCCACCTGACCCGGCGCGCGCGGGGGCTGCCGTTCTGGTTCTCGCTGGCGGTGCACGGGACCGAGCGGTACCGGGCCGCGGTCGAGCGGACCCTCGCCATCGCCCGCGACGTCGCGGACGGCATCGCCTCCAGCCCCCACCTGCGGCTCGTCCAGCCGCCGGAGCTGTCCGTGCTGCTCTTCGAGCGACCCGGGTGGGACCCGGCGCAGCACCAGCAGTGGTCCCGCCGGGCTGCGCTGGAGGGCTCGATCCTCTGCCTGCCGACGACCTGGCAGGGCCGGACCGTGCTGCGGCTAGCCTTCGTCAACCCCGACACCCGGCCCGAGCGCGTCCTCGAGGTCCTCGACACCCTGCGCTGAGCCCTCCCTCCCCGCTGATCAGCGGGAGCGGCGGCCGGCGCCCTCCTCGGCCAGCATCGCCCGCACGATGTCGCGCACCTTCAGCGCCGCGACGTCCGCGCTGACGTTCACCTCGCGACCGGGCCCGTCGTCGTCCACGACGCGCTGCACCGTCTCCATCGCGGCCAACACCCGTCGGTAGTAGGACCCGAACAGGTCCGCCAGCCGTGCGGTGGCCGCCGCGTCGGTGACCGCGAAGTCCCGGCTGACCCGCCACATCAGCCGGCTCGCGGAGCCGTCGACCGGCGTGACGAGGTGGGTGAACCGCAGCCGGTACCACGCGCCGTCCGACGCCTGGACGTCCCAGTGGTCGACCCAGACCGCCGTGGAGAGGAAGAAGCCCTCCTGCCGGTGGTCGAGCTCCTCCTCCGGTGG
>JALOLN010000275.1 GCA_025455945.1 Actinomycetes bacterium | reverse complement strand
CGGGTGGAGTCCGAGCGGCTCCCGCGCGGGGCCGACCCCACCCTGCACACCAAGCTCGGCCGCGGGGGGCTGGCCGACGTCGAGTGGACCGCGCAGCTGGTGCAGCTGCGGCACGCGGCCGACGTGCCGGGGCTGCGCACGACCGCGACGCTGGCCGCGCTGGACGCGGCCGCGCAGGCCGGCCTGCTGGCGCCGGACGACGTCGCCACCCTGGTCTGGGCCTGGCGGCTGGCGAGCCGGGTCCGCAACGCCGTGGTCCTCGTTCGGGGCCGCCCCGGCGACTCGCTGCCGGTGGACACCCGTGAGCTCGCCAGGCTGGCCCGGGTCGTCGGCTACGCTCCGGGCCACACCGGTGATCTCGTCGAGGACTACCGCCGCGCCACCCGGCGGGCCCGCGGCGTCGTGGAGAGGGCCTTCTACGCGTGAGCGATCGGTCCGCCGACGAGGCCGGTCCCTACCGCCGGGTGCTCGCCAACGCTGAGGCGCGCGGCCTGCTCGTCGCCCAGGGCGCGTCCGAGGTGGGGGACCAGGTCGCCCGCGTCGCCATCGCCCTGCTCGTCCTCGAGCGCACCGACAGCGCGTTCTACGCCGCGCTGGCCCTCGCCGTGGCCTACCTGCCCGGCATCGCGGGTGTGGCCGTGCTCGGCTCGCTGGCCGACCGCTACCCGCGCCGCGCGCTGCTGCTGCGCTGCGACCTCGGCCGGGCTGTGGTCATCGGTCTCCTGGCCGTGCTCGCCCTTCTGGACAGCCCGCTGTGGGCGATCTTCGGGCTGCTCTTCCTCAACGAGCTGCTGGTGGCGCCGTTCGGTGCGGCGCGAGCCTCGCTGTACCCGGAGGTGCTGCCCGACCCGAGCACGTACGTGGCGGCGCAGGGGCTGTCGCGGACGATCCACCTCGCGACCCAGGTGCTCGGCGCGATCGTCGGCGCGGCCGTCGTGGGCCTGATCGGCGTCCCCATGGCGCTCGCCCTGGACGCCCTGACGTTCCTGGTCTCGTTCGCGATCATCCGGGCCAGGGTCCAGCCACGTCCGGTCGCCGACGTCCCCGGCACGTCGCTGCGCCGGCTGGTCGGCGACCTCGGCGACGGCGCCCGCGAGCTGCTCGGGGACCCCGTCCGCCGGGCGCTGGCCCTGCTGGGCTGGGGCTCCGCGCTGTTCCTCGTCGCCCCCGAGGCCGTGGCGCTGGCCTACCGGCCCGGCCTGCCCGAGGTGGTCGGGGGAGCCCTGCTGGCCGCGGTCCCGGCCGGGTCCGCGGTGGGGGCGTTCCTGCTGCCCCGGGTGCCCCTGCGCGAGCAGGTGCGGCTGCTGCTGCCGCTGGCGGCGGCGTCCTGCCTGCCGTTGTTCGCCACGTCGGTCGACCCACCGCCGGCGGTGGCAGCGGCGCTGTGGTTCCTCGCCGGCCTGCTCCAGGCGTACGTCCTCACCGTCATCGCCGTCATCACCGTGGTCACCTCCCGGGCTCGCCGCGGGCGGGTCCTGGGCGTGGCCTCATCCGGGTTCAGCGCCGCAACCGCGCTGTCCTTCGCCCTCGTGGGCTGGCTGGCGACGCTGCCCTCGGTCGGACCGGCGCGGGCGGTGAGCCTGGCCGGCGCCGCCGGCCTGGTGATGGTGGCGGTGCTGCGGGCGCTGTGGCCGACGGAGGCGCTCGACCGCCTGTTCTGAGGGCCAACGTCACTGGCCCCACCGCCGCGGGCGAGGCACTGTCGGAGGTGGGAGGACGACATGACGAAGATCACCGCCCAGGTGCCGGCCGTTCAGGTCGAGGTCGGCGACGACGTGGCCCGCGAGCACCTCGAGTACGCCCGCGACAAGGTGACGGCGGCGTTGGGCCACGCTCCCGAGCCGGTCCTCTACGCCCGGGTGAGGCTGCGCTACGCCGGCGACCGCGCGGTCGCCCGGCCGGCGGTCGCACAGGTCGTCGCCGACTGCAACGGCCGCTCGATCCGGACCGAGTTCGACGCCCCCACGATGCACGAGGCGGTGGACGGCCTGCAGTCCCGGCTGCGGCGTCGGCTCGACCGGCTTGCCCGGGACTGGGAGGAGCTGCGCGACCGGCGTTCGCCGGCGGTCGCCCACGAGTGGCGGCACGGCGACGAGCCCACCCGCCGTCCGGCGCACTTCCCGCGGCCCGCGGGGCAGCGGGAGGTTGTGCGGCGCAAGGCCTTCGAGCTCGCGGCGGTGACCCCTGACGAGGCCGCCTTCGACTTAGAGCTTCACGACTACGCGTTCCACCTGTTCCACGAGATCGCCACCGACCAGGACTGCGTCATCGCCCGGACGCCCGAGGGCTACCGGCTGAGCCGGCTCGACCCGGCCGTAGGAGAGTCGCCCGGCGGAGCCGTCACGGTTGAGCTGGACCCGGTGCCCGCGCCGGAGCTGTCGCTGGCCGAGGCCACCGACCGGCTCGGCCTCACCGGCGCGCCCTTCGTGTTCTTCCGGGACACCGACTCCGGCCAGGGCTGCGTGCTGTACCTGCGCTACGACGGCCACTACGGCCTGATCACACCGGCGGCGTGACGCGGCGCGGGGTTCGGTGGTCCGGGCTGGACGTCCTGGCTCCACGCCGCGACGAGGGTGCCGTCGGACTGGAATCCGGCCTACGGGAACCACTGCTGGGTGCCCGATGCGGCCACCACCCGAGGGGCCGTTCAGGTGGAGCCGCCGTCGGTGGACTGCGAACGGCGCACGCTGAGCAGGTCGCCGAGGCGCGCGCCGCAGGGTCCTAGCCCGGGGCGGTCCCTGGCGCGGTGGACAAGCAGCGCTCAGCCGCATTCGTCTGCGTCACCGATCGGCTACCGGATCGGTCGATCCGCGCTCGCTGCCACGGTGGGGGCAGCTGCCGGCCAGCTCCGGGAGCGGCTCGGCGTCGCCTGTTCCGGGCATGCGGGCGCAGGTGCGGGCGCCGGCTGCGAAGACGGTCTGCGGCGGCCGCCCGCGCAGCGTCTCGACGACGTACGCAGCCGTGAGTCCGGTCACGTCGCACACCGTCCCGATGCGGAACAGCGACTGGGTC
>JALOLN010000073.1 GCA_025455945.1 Actinomycetes bacterium | reverse complement strand
TGGCGGGGCCAGCCTGCCCGTGGAGATCATCAAGGACGTCAAGGCCCGCTTCGGCATCCAGATCCTCGAGGGCTACGGGCTGTCGGAGACCTCGCCGGTGGCGACGTTCAGCGACCCCGACCGCGACCCCCGCCCCGGCTCCATCGGCATCCCGATCTGGGGGGTCGAGTGCAAGCTCGTGGACGGCGAGTGGAACGAGCTGACCGACCTCGACCAGATCGGCGAGATCGCGATCCGCGGCCACAACATCATGAAGGGCTACTACAACCGCCCCGAGGCCACCGCCGAGGTCATCAAGGACGGCTGGTTCCGCACCGGTGACCTGGCCCGCCGCGACGCCGACGGCTTCTACTACATCGTGGACCGCGCCAAGGACATGATCATCCGCGGTGGCTACAACGTGTACCCGCGGGAGATCGAGGAGGTGCTGATGAGCCACCCCGCTGTCTCGCTGGCCGCGGTCATCGGCGTCCCCGACCAGACCCACGGCGAGGAGGTCAAGGCCCTGGTTATCCTCAACCCGGGCGCAGAGATCACCGAGGCGGAGCTCGGCGAGTGGTGCAAGGAGACCATGGCCGCCTACAAGTACCCGCGGGTCATCGAGTTCGTCGCCTCGCTCCCGATGACCGCAACTGGCAAGATCCTCAAGCGCGAGCTGCACTGACCTCAGCTGCACCAACCACACAGGAGGCACCATGGCCGTCGGCCCGGTCGACGTGGTCATCATCGGATTCCCCGGCAACAAGTTCACCGGCCGTATCGCGCCGGCCATCCGTGAGCTCGTCGACAGCGGGACCATCCGCCTGCTCGACCTGCTGTTCGTCATGAAGGACCAGGACGGCACCGTCACGACCGTCGACATCGCCGACCTCGACCCCGAGAGCGGGCCCGAGTACATGAACATCTCGGTGGCGCAGTCGGGCGCCCTGGGCTCTGAGGACGCCGAGGAGGTCGCCGACGACCTGGAGCCGAACAGCTCTGCGCTCCTCGTCGCCTTCGAGAACCTGTGGGCGGCGAAGTTCGTTGACGCCTGCCGGGCCGCGGACGCCGTCGTGATCGACCAGATCCGCATCCCGGCGGACGTCGTCGAGGCCATCGTCTCGGGAAGCTAGCCAACCCACCGTCACCACGCACTGAGAGGTACTCACATGGGGCTCCTTCGCATGGCCACCCGGACCGCCGTCGTCGCGGGCACGGCCACCGCGGTCTCCGGACGGGTCGCCCACCGTCAGGCCGCGAAGTACGACCAGCAGGCGCAGCAGCAGTACGCGCAGCAGCAGGCGGCGGCGGCGCCGCCGCCCCCGGCTGAGGACGAGCAGACCGCGAAGCTCAAGCAGCTCGCCGACCTGCACAGCCAGGGCGTGCTCTCCGACGAGGAGTTCGCGGCGGCCAAGGCCAAGGTCCTCGGGATCTGAGCGCGGCCGAGGCGTACGCGCGGCTGGCAGGGGTCTACGACGAGATCGTCGTGGACCCCTGCCATGCGCAGTGGGCCGGCTTCCTGCACGACCTCTGGTGCCGGGACGAGCCTGGCGTTCGCACGGTGCTCGACCTGTGCTGCGGCACCGGCCTGCTCGCCGCCGAGCTGGTGCGGCTGGGCTACCAGGTCGTCGGCGTCGACGCAGCCCCGGCCATGCTCGAGCGGGCCTGCCGGCTCCTGGGGCCCGACGTCGTCCTGGTCGAGGCGCGGCTGCCGCACCTGCCGGTGGACGGCGTCTTCGACGCGGTCGTCTCCACCTTCGACGGCTTCAACTACCTCACGCCCGACGAGCTGGCCCAGACGCTCGAGGCGTCGGCTGCCCGGCTCCGTCCTGGCGGCTGGCTCGTCTTCGACCTGCACACCGACGCGATGATGGGCTTCACCGCGGCCAACCCGGTGGTGGAGGGGGAGGCCGACGGGCAGCGGTTCGTGATCTCCAGCGTCGTGGACGTGGCCGCGCGGACCTGCGACACCCGCATCGACGTCGAACGGCAAAGCGACGGTGACGTCTTCACCGAGCGGCACCGTCAGTACTTCTTCGCCGACTCCCAGGTCGAGGCGGCGCTGGGGCATGCGGGCTTCGAGCTCGTCGCGGTCACCGACGAGTACACGTACCGTCCGGTGGACGAGGAGACGCTCAGGGCCACCTGGGTGAATCGTCGGCCGGTTCGTGACCCGCGGTCACGGGGCGAGCAGGCCGAGGTACGCGGCGCGCCCCACGGGGGCCTCGGTCAACGTGCCGTCCGGCAGGGCCACGCCGATGGGCCGGCCGTTGCGGGCCAGCGAGACACCCGTCACCCCCGGGAGCCCGGTCAGCGTCAGCACGATCTGACCGGCGGCCAGCGAGGCCTGTCCCGCCGCGGGCCCGGGATCCTCCCCCACCAGGTCCACGAGCGCGAGGCCGTCGGACAGGTCCGCCAACTCGAGGGTGAGACCTGGCGGTAGCGCGCTGGACAGTCCGGACGCCTGCTCGACGTCGGTCGGCCCGGCACTGAGCTCGCTGAGCAGCGCCGCTGCCACCTCCGGCGCAGGGTCGGGGTCTATCACCCGCTGCACGGCTCGCAGGCGGCGGTCGGAGTCCACGAGGAACAGCGACAGGGCGGACCCCTCGAGATCGGACGAGGACGTCGCGGTCGGTCGGGGGCTGGCCGACATGGGCACCAGGGCGCTGTCCAGCACTTCGGGCTCGTCCATGGTCGGGATCCCGCAACCGACCAGCAGGCAGGCCGCCGCCAGCCCGCTGAACCGGGCCCAGCGGTCGACTCCGCCTCGAGCACGCCTTCTCACGGCCCCTCCACCCGGGGCAGGTCGACAACGAACCGGGCACCTCCGCCGGGCCGCGAGGTGCACCACGCCTGACCACCGAGCGATGTCACGGTCTCTCGCACGATCGCCAGCCCCAGTCCGGTTCCGGTGGCCGACCGTCGACCGCGACCCCCGGTGGCGAAGCGGGCGAAGACACGCTCACGGTCGGCGAAGGGGATGCCAGGGCCCCCGTCGTCCACGCTGACGAGGACACGACCCTGCTCGGGGGTCACGGTGACGCCGACGAGGCCACCACCGTGCTGGTCGGCGTTGTCGAACAGGTTGAGGAACACGCGTTCCAGCCGACGCTTGTCGCCGCGGACGAACGCTCCGGGGGCGCCGTGCAGCAGCTCGACCGGCCGGCCGCTGACGTCCAGGGTCTCCTCGAGGAGCCGGGAAAGGTCGACCGTGGGTGCGTCGAGGTCGCGCAGACCTCCGTCGTACCGTGCGAGCTCGATGAGATCGTCGAGCAGCCGCCGGAAGCGGTCCAGCTCAGCGGTGGTGAGGGCGAGCGCCCGCTGCTGACGGGAGGACAGCCCTCCCCTGTCGGCCTGGAGGACATCGACCGCAGCGACGAGCGTGGTGAGGGGAGTGCGCAGCTCGTGACTGACGTCACCGGCGAACCGAGCGTCTCGCTCGATCCGTGACTGCAGGGCGTCGACCATGGAGTTGAACGATCCGACGATCGTGACGAGGTCAGCATCGTCGGTGGGTTCGAGACGCCGGGACAGCTCGCCTCCAGCGATCTCGGCGGCTGCCCCTGCGACCGCGTCGAGCGGCTCGAGGAGATGGCGGCTGGACCAGACCGCGATCGCGGCTCCTGCAGCGGCCGAGACGACCGTGCCGACGCCGAGGATCGCCGCGAGAGTGTTCAGGTTCCGTCTGAGGTCGTCGAGGGGGGCGACCTCGTACAGCTGCGCGCCGACTGACGGCATCGGGACACCGACGACGACCACGGGTCCACCAGCCCCTGCCGTCACCTGCATCGCCGGCCGGCCGGACGCGACCACCCTGGCCAGCGCCTCCGGCACGGCCTCGGCCCCGACATCCAGCGACGTCGAGTACCAGTCGCCGCCCTTCGCCACGAGGGCTACGGAGGCCGACAGCGGGTCCAAGCCGTCGAGTGCGTCACCGACCTGGGTTCCAGCAGTGTCGAGTCTCGCGCTGACGACCCTCGCGTCGATCGCAGCCCGGCGTTGCACGCTCTCCGTGCGCTGCTCGAGCAGGTACCCGCGCGTCAGCAGGTAGGTGGACGCGGCGAACAACGCGGCCACGGACAGTGACCCTGCCCCGAAGAACAGGATCGTTCGACCGCGGAGCGACCGGGGTCGCAGCCACCTCATCGCCGATCGAGCCGGTAGCCGAGGCCGCGCACGGTGACCAGGAGGTGGGGATCGCCCGGGTCCGACTCGATCTTGGTGCGGAGCCTGCGGATGTGCACGTCGACCAGCCGCTCATCCCCGAAGAACCCTTGGTCCCAGACCCTCTCCAGCAGCTGGGGCCGTGACAGCACCCGTCCCGCCTCCTCCGTCAACACACAGAGCAGCCGGAACTCGGTCAGCGTCAGGTGGACCTGCTCGGTCCCGCGGAGCAGTCGACCGGCGGACGGCTCGAGCAGCAGCGGTCGCTGCGGGTCGGTCGCGTCCAGGACCACCGCGTCGGGGGCCTGCCCGGCCAGGTCCACGCCCGCTCCGGCCGGACGACGGGTCCGACGCACCAGCGCCCTCAGCCTCGCGGTGATCTCCTTGACCTGGAACGGCTTGGTGACGTAGTCGTCCGCGCCGGCCTCCAGTCCCGCCACGACGTCGTGGGTGTCGTCTCGGGCGCTGACCACGATGATCGGGATGTCGCTGCTCCTGCGTACCTCGCGAATGCAGTCGAAGCCGGTCATGCCACCGAGCATGAGATCGACGATCATCACGTCGGGGCTGGTCACGGCGAACTCCTCGAGCGCCTGCTCCGCGCTGTCGGCCTCCGAGACGTCGTACCCCTCGCTCTCCAGCGCAAGGCGGAGGACGGCCCTCACCCGGTCGTCGTCCTCCACGATGAGCAGGCGGTTCGACACCCGTCCATGCTCGCACGGCCCGGGCAGGCAGCCGTCGAGCGCAGGGCGGTCACCAAGATCTTCATCTGGCGGCAAAGTCCCGAGCAGGGTGCTCGCAAGAATCCGGCGCCAGCATCGATGCAGCGGGCCCGGCACGGGGCTGGGACGCCGAAGGCCAGACCCAAGGAGCTCCCATGACCACGGCGACGACCTCTCCCGCCATCGACGACCAGACGACGGTCCGCCTCGTCGACCACCTGACCGGCCAGGGGCTGGCGGATCTGCGGTGGTACCTGCACGATCTCGTCCTTGCGGGGGCTCGAACCATCGTCGTCGACATGTCGTCCGCGACTGGTGTCGAGTCGACCACCCTCGCCGCGCTGATCGGCACCCACCGATCCTGTCGGGCGCGCGGCGGTGGCGTTGTCCTTCGTGACCCAGGCCCGCAAGCGCTCGACCTGATCCGCCGCACCGGGTTGTGGCGGGTGTTCCGCATCGAGCACTCCACCCGCGGCACCAGGCGGGCGTGATGCAGCTGCTGGCGGCGGGCCCAGAGACATGCGGCGCGGAGCGCGAGACCTCTGCCGATCTGAGCGACGGCCTGCTGGCCGCAACGTCCGGCTGGCGGGTCTGGCAGGCTGCCGGCCGACTTGCCGTGGTCCGCTGGCACCGTGAGGGCGTTCGTCTGACGGTCACCCTGCAGGAGGCGGGGGCGCAGCACGCGGCGGGGACGGGACTGACCCTCGGCAGCGGTGGCCGGTGCGTGGCCACTCACACCAACTCCCCCTCGCTCCTGCACTGTGCGCAGGTCGGCGGAGACGTGCGGACCGTCCCACGGGACCGGTCGCGCTCCGAGGTGACTCTCGAGCCGGGTGGCGTGCTCATCCAGATGACGGCGGGGCTGCTCGGAGCCGTCCCACCGAAGGAGATCGCAGAGTTGCCGCGGCGGATGGCGAGGCGACGCTCGTTGGCCACCCTGGCCGGTGACCTCGTCCGGCTGGCTGCTGGCCGGCCGGACGGAGACAGCGCCGGGGTCGTGGTCGTCACGAGGGTGAGTCCGTCGGGCTGGTAGTCCCTGAGACCCAGCCCGACGACCGTCTTCGACCGCGTGTCCGGCAGTCGACAAGGGAGTGGGTTCGATGAGTCTTCAGCTTCAGACACCGCCGACGCCGGCGGCGGAGAGGGCCGAGAGTGACTGGAGCCTGCTGCGTGGTGTGGCGCTGGGCCTCGTCATCGAGCTCGGCTTGTGCGCAGTCGTCGCCGTTCTCGTGACCTTGCTGTTCCTTGGGGTCGCGGCGTAGCCGAGCAGCGGCGGCTGGTGCCCCCGAGAGGATTCGAACCTCCGACACACGGTTTAGGAAACCGTTGCTCTATCCCCTGAGCTACGGGGGCCGGGGGATGCGCAGTGCAGTGTAGGCGCGCTGGGCCCCTGCCCGGCACGGCCCTCGGCGGTGGGAGGATGGTGGCGGTCCCACGGAGGAGTTGTCACATGGATCTGGCCGAGGTCTTGCTCGAGGCCGAGACGCAGGTGCTGGACGAGGCGTACGAGGCGCTGCAGCGCTCGCACCCGACCCACTACGAGGCGGCCGGGGAGCGCTTCACGCGCGAGCGGCTGGCGGACCTCTTCCACCTGGTCGTCGCGGCGATCCGCGACCGTGACCTCGCGGCGGTGGGGACGTACTCCGAGCAGGTCGCCGACCAGCGGTTCAACGCCGGGTTCGACATCCTCGAGGTCCAGACCGCCTTCAACGCCCTCGAGGAGGCCATGTGGCGGCGCGTGGTCGCCGAGGTGCCGGCCGCCGACCTGGCCGAGGCGACCGGTCTGCTGACCACGGTGCTGGGGTTCGGCAAGGACGCCCTGGCCCGGTCGTACGTCTCGCTCGCCAGCCGTCGGCACGTCCCGTCCCTCGACCTCACCGCGTTGTTCCGGGGCACCGCGTCCTGAGCTGCGGCGGCTACGCGCCGTCGCGGGGGCGGTAGGCCCACGGCAGCAGGTCGGCGACGGGCACTGCCGCGAGACCGTCCTCGACAGGGACGACGACGTGAATCCGGGGGTGCAGGTCGAGGAGCACCTGACGACACCGCCCGCACGGTGCGAGCACCCCGCGGCCGGCGTCGCCCACGGCGACGATGCGGTCGAGCTCGTCGAGCCCGTCGGCCGCCGCGTTGGCCAGGGCGACGACCTCGGCGCACGGTCCGCCGCTGAAGTGGTGGAGGTTCAGCCCGGTCGCCACCCGTCCGTCCGCAGCCCGGACGGCGGCCGCGACCGTGTGCAGGTCCCCGCCCGCCCGCGCCTCGAGCAGCGCCGTCGCGACGGCGACGAGGTCGCGCTCGTCGGCGGTCAGCGGGTCGGGCACGGACCCAGTATCCCGGCCGGCGTCAGCGGACTGTCAGCACCGCCTTCGCGACCTGGGTGGCCTTCGCCGAGGACGGCGTCCCCGAGCCGAACTCCACGGTGAGCCCCATGCCCGGGAGCGTGGCGTTGTGCCACCCGGTGAGCGTGCCGTGGCAGGTGCCGCCGCACGAGAACGACTTCAGCGGCAGCCCCATCGCGGTGGCCAGCCGCTGCGCCCACGCCGGGTTCTTCGCGTGGTAGGAGTCCACGCCGTACAGCGGCTGGTGGAAGATCACGGTGAGTGCCGGCCGTCGCGCCGAGAGGAAGCGGACCAGTGCCGCGGTCTCCGGCTCGCTGGCCGCCTTCGGCCCGGAGTACGTCGACGTGCCGCGCCCGGCGTACACCCAGCTGTTCGGGAAGTTGCGGTTGAGGTCGACCCCGGCCGCGTTGGTGCGCCGTCCGGCGGCCAGCCCGTCGGGGTTGCCGGAGGGCACCACCCACAGCTGCGTGTCGGTCGGGGGGGTGAGCGAGCGCAGCGCGGCGACGACCTTCAGCCCGGCCGGCTCGTCGCCGTGCAGCAGCCCGATGACGACCACCGTCCGGGGTGCGGTGGGGAACCCGTAGCGGGTCGCGAGCAGCTGGCGGCCCTGTCGGGACCGGCCGATCTCCACTGTGCTGGGGGCCGGTGGGGTCGTCGGGGTGGGCGTCGGGTGCAGCGAGCCGGGGGCGCTCGGTGCGGGCGCCCCGGGCCACGGGGGCTCGGTGACCGCGGCCGAGGGCACGGGGGAGAGCAGGACGACGACAGCAGCGGCCAGCGCCGCGCCGACGGCGGCCAGTGGTCCTCGGTGCCCAGCCATCCCTGCCTCCTGGGCGTGGAGATCGTCCGCCTCGGGACCCGCCTTGAGGAGCCTACGTGGGCAACGTCACACCCGGCTGAGGTGCCGCCGGGAACCGAAACGGGCATCACATCGTCCAACGACCAAACCCACCCCCCGGAGGATCGCTTCATGACGGCGCTGCGCGGCCACGCCCTGTCCAGCCACAGCTACGAGTCCGACAGCAATGTCGTCCCGCTGGACGCCGTGCCGCACGCCTACCACTGCCCGGCCGGTCACGTGACCACTCTGGCGTTCCACCCCGAGGCGGAGGAGATCCCCGAGACCTGGGACTGCCCGCGCTGCGGCCGGCATGCGCATCTCGACGAGACCGCAGCCCGGCGGCTCGCCGGCAGCGAGGAGGGCCTGGCGCTGGTCTCGCCACGCTCGAGCGCGGCGGGCAAGACGCACCGCGACATGCTGCTCGAGCGACGGACGACGGACGAGCTCGAGGAGCTGCTGATCGAGCGGCTGCAGCTGCTGCGCACCGGCGAGCGCTGATCGTCCGGGGGGCGCCGGGCCCGCCGGTCAGCCGGCGGTCAGCTCGCTGACCCCCAGGCCCAGGGAGGCGCAGCCGGTCTCCAGGCCGTCCAGCCCGAAGGCCTCCACCGGCCCCAGCGCTCCTGTCGCCTGCAGCCCACCGGTGAGCGAGACGTCGGCGCCCCACGCGAGCAGCTCGGCGGTGAGGTCGTAGGGGCTCGGTCCCTCGACCGTGGCGGTGGCCAGCCGCTCCCCCTGGTCGTCGAAGGCCTCGGCGACGACCACGCTGCGGGCGGCGGCCCGATGTTCTGGGGTTGGCCCCCCGCTCGACCCCGGGAGCACCCGGGCGGCCGCTGCGGCCATGGCCGCAGCCAGCGGGGGCACCTGGGCCAGGGCGGCTGTCCCCAGCGACAGCACCTGGGTGGGGCGGGAGAGCGGGCCGGTCCAGCCGACGAAGACGCCGACGCGCTCCAGCTGCGGCGCCCAGCGGGGCAGGGACAGGTGCTCGGTGCCGCCGACCGAGACCCCCTGACGCGGCCCGACGGGCAGGTCGAAGCCGCGCACGTGGGCGGCGGACCGCTCGGTGACCAGCCGGCCCTCCCGCCAGGCGAAGGAGGGCTCGAGGGCG
>JALOLN010000274.1 GCA_025455945.1 Actinomycetes bacterium | reverse complement strand
ATGCGAAGGGGTGCCCCATCGACTCCCGCGTGACAGACGTCACCTTCGTGCTCTGGCTCGCCGGGATCCTGGTCGCGGCAGGTGCCGCCGTGCTCGCTTCGAGGTGGCGCAAGCGGCATGGTGGAGAACCGGAGCCAGGCGTGTGGAGCCTGCCCCCCGAGGCGGCCGCGCGCGACGGGCGCCCCCAGGAACTTGTCCTCGCCGTCCTCTTCGCCGGGGCGTTGGTCCTCCCATGGCTGCTCTTGGCCGTGGTCCAAGCCAACTGCTTGCCCTAGACGTCGTCGAGTCCAGGCCAAGTGCACTCGCAGCGGACTCGCCGCTCAGCCCGACGGACTCACGGTGCACACGCCGGACTCGGCCGAACACCGTTGCCAATCCGCTGTCAGGCGCGGCGACCATGAACGGTGTGAGCGCCCCCACCTTGAACCGGCAGGGCGGTCCGTCCCCCGCCGCCAAGCCGCGGCTTGGAGGCCCCACGAAACGCACCCCCGAAGTCAAGTACGCATCATTGCCGCCGTCGAAGCAGGCAACCACCTCTACGTCGCCGCCCGGGCCGCCGGTATCGGCGAATCGACCCTGCACCGTTGGCTGGCCGACGCCGCCCGACCCGATGCCCCAGCGGACTTAGTGCAGTTTCGGGAGGCACTCTTGCGTGCGCGCGCGAGCAGAAGTCAAGGCGGTCGAGTGCTTGTGGGACGTCGCCAGGGGAGGGCAAGTGGTTCGCGAGTACGTCGACGGGCGCGGCAACCTCGTGATCGAGCGCGCGCGGCCCAAGGCCCAGCCACGGATGTTCCCTCTGGAGCGGTCCCTTGTGGCAACGGTGGGCTGACCGAACCGGTACGAGGGAAGGCTCGCGTAGCGTGACGGTGTGATCGGCGACCAGGCCATGGCGGGCTCGCTGGACAGCGGCAGGAGTCCCGCGGCCTGGCGTCGCGGGCCCGCGCTGGCCGTCGTGCTGCTGGCCGCCGGAGTCGCGGCAGCCCTGCGCGTGCCGTTCCTCGGGGTGCCCCTCGACCCGGACGAGGGCGGGTACGCGCACCTCGCGCTGCGGTGGGCCGCGGGTGAGCAGCTCTACTCGGACCTGTGGGTGGACCGGCCGCAGGGTCTGCTGCTGGCCTACCGGGGGGTCGTGGCCGTCGCACCCACCCCCACCGGGCTGCGGCTGGCCGCCGCCCTCGCCGCCGCCCTGCTGGTCATCGGGACCGCCGCCGCCGCGTGGGCTCTCGCCGGGCCCCGGGCGGGGGTCGTGGCAGGCGTGGTGCTCGCCGCGGTGGGGGTCGCCCCCCGGATGCGGGGCTTCACCCTGCAGGGGGAGCTGCTAGCGGGGGTCGCCACGACGGCTGCGGTGGCGCTGGCGCTGTGGTGGGATCGCGGGGGTGCCGCACGTCGGCCAGGGGTGCTGGCAGCGTCCGGTGCCCTGGCCGTGCTGGGACCACTCGTCAAGCAGTCCGCCCTCGAGGGCCTGGCCGTCGTGGCGCTCGTCGTCGTCGCCTCGGGGCCCGGACGGCTGCGCGCCGCGGGCACCGCCGCCCTCGGCGCCGCCGTACCGCTGGGACTCGCGGTCGCACACGCCCTCGCCACCGGGTGGTCGGACTGGTGGTTCGCCGTCGTCGGGTACCGCGTCAGCACACCCGCGGGGGCCGGCGGGGGTCTCGTCACCCGGATGGCGCTCTTCGCCGACTCGGTGGGTCGGGTGTGGTTGGACCTGCTCGCGCTCGCCCTGCTCGCGGCGGTGGGAGCCGCCGTCGCAGTGCGCCGGCAGCCGCGTGCCCTGGCCCCCGTCGTCTGGCTGGCAGCCGCGGCGATCGGGTTCGCGGGCGGGGCCTTCTACCACGGGCACTACTGGCTGCAGCTGCTGCCACCGCTGGCGGTGCTGGGCAGCCTCGCCGTGGCCCGCGTGCCCCGGGCCGGGTGGGCGGCGGCCGTCGTTGTCCTCGTCGCCCTCGCGGGCTGGGTCCGGCTGGCGACGATGACGTCGACGGCGCGCGTGGAAGCGCTCGTCGGGGACGACCCCCGGCTGATGACGAACGCCGCCGTGGCCGCATGGCTGCGGGCGAGCACTCCACCGGACGCGACGCTGCTCACCTACCCCTCCTCCGCCGACCTGTACTTCCTCGCTGACCGGCGGGCGACCGCCCGCTACCTGTGGCTCGCCCCGCTGAGCGCGGTTCCGGGCGCGGTCGAGGACCAGGCCCGGCAGCTGGAGGGCGCGGACCGGCCGGACGTGGTCGTTCTCGACGCCGACCCCAGCGCGGTCGACCCCTCCGGGCGCACCGCCGCCGCCCTGGCCGACCACTACCGCACCGCCGCAGTCGTGGAGGGTCGGCGCGTCCTCGTCTCCCTCCAGCCCAGGACGCCGGACGTCCTGGGCGCCACCCGCAGCAGTTGATCATCGTCCAATCGGGACTCTCGCTCGTCCAGAAGCCCGATGTGCCGATGATCAACGTGGGGAGGGGCGGGGCCGACCCGGCAGGATGGACTGGTGCGCATCGTCGAGGCCGGCTACGCGGACGACGTCGTCCAGCGGCTGGTCGCGCAGGTCCAGGCGGAGTACGTCACCCGCTACGGCGGCCCCGACGGCACCCCCGTCGACCCCGACGAGTTCACCCCCGCGGCCGGAGGCACGTTCCTCGTCGGCCTCGTCGAGGACGAGCCCGTCGCCTGCGGCGGGCTGCGCCGGCACGACCCGACCAGCGCCGAGGTCAAGCGGATGTTCGTCGCCGCCGGGCACCGCGGTCGCGGCCACGCCCGGGAGGTCCTGGCCGCGCTCGAGGACGCCGCCCGCGGCCTCGGCTACGCCCGGGTGATCCTGGAGACCGGGATGGCGCAGCCGGAGGCGATCGCGCTGTACGAGTCCAGCGGCTACCACCGCATCCCGGGGTTCGGGTACTACCGCAACTCCCCGCTGAACCGCTGCTACGCCCGCGAGCTGTAGGCCCCGCCGGACCGGTCGTCGACGACGGTGTTGCCGCCGTCGACGACCAGGGTCGCCCCCGTGACGTACGACGCGCCCGGGGAGGCGAGGAACGCCA
>JALOLN010000273.1 GCA_025455945.1 Actinomycetes bacterium | reverse complement strand
GTCAGGGCAGCCACCCCGTCACCGCCATAGGGTGGGGGCCGTGGAGGTCGCGGGGACGGTCTGCGTGGTCACCGGGGCGGCCCACGGGATCGGGGCCGCACTCGTCGAGCGGCTGGTCGCCGACGGCGCACGGGCCGTCGTCCTCGTCGACCAGGACGGGCCGGGCGGACAGCTGCTGGCCGACCGGCTGCGGGCCGAGCACCCCGCCACCGACGTGGCTGCCGAGGCGGCCGACGTCGCCGACCCGGCCGCCGTCGCGGCCCTGGTGGCGCGGGTCGGGGAGGCCTACGGCCGCATCGACCTGTTCGTCGCGAACGCGGGGATCGGCGGGGGCGGGGGGCTGGACGCCGGCGACGAGGTGTGGCAGGCCTGCTGGGACGTCAACGTCATGGCCCACGTGCATGCCGCCCGGGCCGTCGTCCCGGGGATGGTGGCCCGCGGCGGGGGCTGGTTCGTCACGACGGCCAGTGCCGCCGGGCTGCTGACGAACCTGGGCAACGCGCCCTACTCGGTGACCAAGCACGCGGCGGTCGCGTTCGCCGAGTGGCTGTCGATCACCTATGGCGACGAGGGCATCGGCGTCGCGTGCATCTGCCCCATGGGCGTCGAGACCGCTCTGCTGCGCGAGGGCCAAGGCCGGCTCGAGGGCGCCAGCGTCACCGCCAGCCGGGTGCTGAGCCCGGCCGAGGCGGCGGACGCGGTCGTCGAGGGGCTGCGCGCCGAACGGTTCCTCGTCCTCACCCACCCCGAGGTCGCCGAGTTCTGGCGGAGCAAGGCGGCCGACCCGGACCGGTGGCTGGCCGGGATGCGCCGGTTCCAGGCGGCCGTGCGCACCCGCCTCGCCGAGGCGCAGCAGGCGGAGTAGGGCCGTCCTCAGCCGGGCTCAGCGCGGCGCGAGGTCGCGGACGGCGGCCACCGGGTCGTAGCCGAGCGGCAGCAGGGCCAGCACGGGCGTCGTGACCCCGGCCGCCACGTAGCGCTGCACGTGCTCGCGGCAGGCCGGCGCCGGTCCGTGGACGACGAGCTCGTCGACGAGGTCGTCCGGGATCGCCGCCGCCGCGGCGCGGCGGTCGCCCTCGGCCCACAGCCGCCAGGTCGGGGTCAGCCGGTCGCCGTTGCCGATCCACTCGTGGAAGGCCGCGTAGGAGGGCACGGTGAGATACGCGGCGAGTGCGGGCTTGACGGCCGCCCGGACCATCCCGGGGTCGTCCACCGGGGCGACGAAGATCCGGGCGACGACGTCCCGCGGGGCACCGGCCGCAGCGGCGTGCACCACCGCGGTGACCTGCGGCACGTTCTGCGCGCCGAGCCAGTTGAGGACGGCGCCGTCGGCCTCGCGCCCGGCCAGCCGCAGCATCCCCTCGCGCAGTGCGGCGAGCACGACCGGGGGGGCCGGCTCCGGCACCAGGGCCGGACGGAAGCCGCGGACGGCGAAGGTGGCCTGCTCGAGGTCGACCTTCCCGCCGGCGAAGGCCGCCCGCAGGAAGCGCAGCGTGTCCCGCACCCGGCCGTAGGGGTCGTCGTACGCCAGGCCGTTCCAGCCCTCGACGATGACCCGGCTGGAGGCGCCGATCCCGGCGACGACCCGCCCGGGGGCGAGGGCCGCCAGCGCGGCGAAGCTCTGCGCCAACACCGCTGGACCACGCGTGTGCACCGGAACCACCGCGGTCCCCAACCGCAGCGCGGGCGCCCACTGGGACGCGAGGACGAGCGGGGTGAACGCGTCCACCCCCGCCGTCTCGGACGACCACGCGTCCGTGTAGCCGAGGTCGGGCAGGGCCGCGACGAGGTCGCGCTGCGCGGGCAGGGGCATGGTGTCGAGCGGCAGGGTGAGTCCGTAGCGCATGCCCGTTGTCTACCGCTCCTACGCTGACCGCGTGCGCCCGACCCTCCACGTGGCCCCCGTCGTCGTCACCAACGACGGGCCGCCGCTGCGTCCGGGTGCGGTGGCGGTGCAGGACGGTGCGGTCGTCGCCGTGGGCGAGCCCGGCGAGGTGGCCGCCGAGGTCCCCGGCGCGCGGACCCGGGACTGGGACGGCATCCTCACCCCGGGACTCGTGAACGCCCACACCCACCTGCAGTACACGGCATTCGCCGACCTCGCGACGCTCGGCCTGCCCTTCACCGAGTGGATCCGGCGGATGTCCGCCCGGCGGCGGGACGTCAGCGACGCCGCCTGGGCGGAGTCGACCCGCACCGGGGTGTTCCTCGCCCTGCGGAGTGGGACGACGACCGTCGCCGACGTGGTGTCCGACCCGGCGGCGCTGGCCCCCGTGGTCCGCAGCGGGCTCGGCGGGGTGTCCTACCTGGAGGCGGTCGCGTACGACGAGGACCGCTGGGCCCGCTCCGGCCGCGATCGCCTCGTGAGGTGCCTCACAGGGGCGGCCGCCGGACGTCGGCTGGGGGTCTCGCCGCACGCCGTCTACACCCTCTCCGGCGGGGCCTTCGCCGACGCCTGCCGGGTGGCCCGGGAGCGCGGCCTGCGGGTGCACCCCCATCTGGCGGAGACGGTGGACGAGGTCGAGCTGGTCGCCCTGGGCACCGGCCGGCTCGCGGCGCTCAACGTCGAGTTCGGCCTGGCGATGCCGCTGCCCGACGGCGGCGCGGGGGTCGGCCCGGCCGAGTACGTCGACTCCCTGGGCGGGCTGGGCCCGGACGTGCACGTCGCCCACGGCACCCATCTGGACGCCGCCGACCGCGCCCTGCTGCGCGCCCGCGGCACCGCCGTCGCGCTGTGCGTCCGGTCCAACCGGGTGCTGCACGCCGGGCGCCCCCCGGTGGCCGCCTACCTCGCGGAGGGCTCCCCCCTCGCCCTCGGCACCGACTCGCTGGCGTCGAGCCCGTCCCTCGACCTGCTCGAGGAGGCGCGCGCAGTCCGGGACCTCACCCGCGCGGAGGGCTACGACGCGGCCGACCTCGACCGGCGGGTCGTCGAGGCGGCGACCCTCGGCGGGGCCCGCGCCCTCGGCCTGGACGACGTGGGCGTGCTCCGCCCGGGGGCCCGCGCCGACCTCGCGGTCTTCGCCGTGCCGACGGACGGC
>JALOLN010000072.1 GCA_025455945.1 Actinomycetes bacterium | reverse complement strand
CCGTGGGGCGCGGCGCTGGACGCCGTCGCCCCTCCCGGTGCGGGCCGCCCGCCGCGGCTGCTCCTGCCGACGCCGGCGGGCCGGCCGTTCGACCAGGCGTTCGCGGCCGAGCTGTCCGGCGAGCCGTGGCTGGTCCTCGCCTGCGGGCGATACGAGGGCATCGACGCGCGGGTGGCCACGGTGGCGGCAGAGCGCATGCCGGTCGACGAGGTCTCGCTCGGGGACTACGTCCTCGGCGGCGGGGAGGTCGCAGCCCTCGTGATCGTCGAGGCGGTGGCCCGGCTGCTGCCCGGCGTCCTCGGCAACGCCGACTCCCTGGTCGAGGAGTCCCACGCCGAGGGCCTGCTGGAGTACCCGGTGTTCACCAAGCCGGAGTCCTGGCGCGGCCAGCCGGTGCCCGACGTCCTGCGCTCCGGCAACCACGCGGCCATCGCCCGCTGGCGGCGGGACGAGTCGCTGCGCCGGACCGCGGCCCGCCGTCCGGACCTGCTCCGCGCCCTCGACCCGGCACGCTGCGACCGCCGCGACCTCGAGGTGCTGGCCGAGCTCGGCTGGGCGCCGGGCACCGACGGCCGGTTTTCCCCGGGCTCGCCCGCTGTGGCAGACTGACAGGTCGCGTCGGCCGACCGGGTGCCCTGCCACAGGGGAGCGCCTACCGTGCGACCGCTGCGGCACCGCCACCCGCCACCAACCGTGGGTGACCTGTGGCACCTTCGAGGAGACACCGAGATGAACACCCTGGACGCGCTCGACGCGGGCTCGCTGCGCCACGACCTCCCGGCCTTCCGCCCCGGGGACACGCTGAAGGTCCACGTCCGGGTCGTCGAGGGCAACAAGTCCCGCATCCAGGTCTTCCAGGGCATCGTCATCCGCCGGCAGGGCTCTGGGGTGCGCGAGTCGTTCACGGTGCGCAAGGTGAGCTACGGCGTCGGGGTCGAGCGGACGTTCCCCCTGCACACCCCGGTCATCGAGAAGATCGAGGTCGTAACCCGCGGCGACGTGCGCCGGGCCAAGCTGTACTACCTGCGCGACCTGCGCGGCAAGGCCGCCCGGATCAAGGAGCGCCGGGACGCCGTCCCCAGCGCCAGCCGCAGCGGCACGCCGGGCCCGACTGACTGATCACGGGTCGCAGCATCGCGGCGTCGCAGCGCTTATCCTCGGGCCACCATGGACCACGTCGCCGACCCCGCCCCCACGGCGTCCAGTCGCCCGGCGAAGAGCCCCAAGCACGCCCAGGGGTCGCTGTGGAAAGAACTGCCCATCCTCATCCTCGTGGCCCTCGGGCTGGCCCTGCTGATCAAGACCTTCCTGGTCCAGGCGTTCTACATCCCCTCCGGGTCGATGGAGAACACGCTGCAGATCGGTGACCGGGTTCTGGTCAACAAGGTCGTCTACCAGGTCCGGGACATCCGGCGCGGCGAGGTCGTCGTGTTCGACGGGCTCGACTCGTTCACCCCCGAGGTCATCGTCGAGGAGCCGTCCAACCCGGTCGTGCGCGGGCTGCGCTGGGTGGGTGGGCTGTTCGGGTTCGCGGCGCCGTCGGAGCGCGACTTCATCAAGCGGGTCGTGGGCGTTCCCGGTGACCGGGTGACCTGCTGCGACCCCCAGGGCCGGATCACGGTCAACGGCGTCGCGCTCGAGGAGGAGGAGTACCTCTTCCCCGGCGACCAGCCCTCCGACGTGCCCTTCGACATCACCGTGCCCGAGGACCGGCTCTGGGTGATGGGTGACCACCGGTCGGCGTCGTCCGACTCTCGGTCGCACCTCGGCGACCCCGGCGGCGGCACTGTCCCGGTCGACAAGGTCATCGGCCGGGCCTTCGTCGTGATCTGGCCGTTCGGAGACTGGCGGCTGCTGCGCGTGCCGGACACCTATGACCAGCCGGGGCTGGCAGCGGCGGCGTGACCGCCGTACCCGACGGCCTGGTCGTCGACCGCGAGCGCACCTCGGTCCGGGTCGTCCTGCTCGACGCCGTCGGACGCGTGCTCCTGTTCCGGACCGTGGACCCCGAGATGCCGGAGACCGGCCAGTGGTGGGAGCTGCCCGGCGGGGGCATGGAGGCCGGGGAGTCGGTCGCCCAGACCGCCGTCCGTGAGGTCGCGGAGGAGACCGGCCTGGTGCTGGCGCCGGACACCGTGGGGGCGCCCACATGGTTCCGGGCCGCCACGTACTGCCGCCGGCACCGACGGGTCCTGCAGCACGAGATGGTGGTCGCGGTGCGGCTCGGCGAGGAGACGCCGGCGGTCGTGGGCGGCGGCCGGACGGCCGACGAGCGCGAGGAGTACCTGGGGCACCGGTGGTGGGAGGTGACCGAGGTCACGACGTCCACCGAGCGGTTCTTCCCCGGCCGGTTGGCCGAGCTGCTGCCCCGGTTCCTCGCCGACGAGCGCATCGACGAGCCGTTCGAGCACTGGAACTGACACCACGTACCCTGCGGTCGTGAGCGGGCTGGTGGAGCGGCAGGCGTCGCGCGTGCTGCTCCTCGACGCCGACGACCGGGTGCTGCTCTTCCGCGGCAGCGACCCCGACCGCCCCGACGAGGGCGACTGGTGGTTCACGCCCGGCGGCGGTCTCCGCCGGGGTGAGAGCCACCAGGCGGCAGCGCTGCGCGAGCTCGCCGAGGAGACCGGGCTCACCGGCGTGCCGCTCGGTCCGGCGGTGTGGGAGCGGACCTGCGTGTTCTGGTTCGGCCCGCGTCGGTACCGCCAGCACGAGGTGTTCTTCCTGGTCCGGGTGGACGCCCACGACGTCGACGTCCGCGGCTTCACCGAGCTCGAGCGGCGCGTCGTCCACGAACACCGGTGGTGGACGGTGGCCGAGCTCACGGCGACGTCCGCGAGGGTCTACCCGACGACGATCGCCGCCGAGCTGGCCCTGCTGCTGCGCGAGGGCCCGCCCGAGCACCCGCACGAGGTGGCCTCCGATGATGCGGCCTAGCTCGGCCGCCCCCACCCTGCGGGTCGAGCGCCGGATGCTGCGTTCGGGCCTGGTCGCCGTCTGCGGGGTCGACGAGGTCGGCCGGGGAGCCCTCAGCGGCCCCACGACGGTGGGCGTGGTGCTGGTCACGCCCGGGACCCGTACGGCACCGCAGGGCGTGCGCGACAGCAAGCTGCTGACTCCGGGTGCCCGACGCGCGCTGGTCCCGAGGATCCTCCGCTGGGCGGCGGCCTCCGCGGTCGGGCACGCCAGCCCTGCGGAGATCGACGAGCTGGGCATCGTGGCGGCGTTGCGGCTGGCCGGGCACCGGGCGCTCGCCGCCCTGCCGGAGCTGCCCGACGCCGTGCTGCTCGACGGCAGCCACGACTACCTCACCCCGCCGGAGCAGCCGACCCTGTTCGAGACCCCCCGCGTGCTCGAGCGGGTCCCGCCCGTGGTGACCCTGGTCAAGGCCGACCTCGCCTGCGCGAGCGTGGCCGCCGCGAGCGTCCTCGCGAAGACGGCGCGGGACGCGATCATGGTCCGCCTCGCGGCGGAGTACCCGCAGTACCGGTGGGACGAGAACAAGGGCTACGCGGCCCCGGAGCACCTCGAGGCGCTGCAGCGCTACGGCCCCACCGTCCACCACCGGCTCAGCTGGCGGCTGCCGGCCGAGCTCGATCGGAGCCCCGCGGCGCACGGGATCGTGGCGGGGGAGGTGGGCGGCCTCGTTAGGTAAGGCTAACCTTACCTGCCATGACCTCTCGACACCGGCGACGTCCCGCCGCAGCCCTGGGCCTCGCGCTGGCCGCCCTCCTCCTCACCGCGTGCGGGGGTGCCGGCTCCGGGTCCGAGGACCAGGCAGCGGACGACGCTGTCGTCGTCTACTCCGGCCGCAGCGAGGGCCTCGTGGGGCCGCTGCTCGCCAGGTTCACCGACTCCACCGGGGTCGCGGTGTCGGTGCGCTACGGCGACACCGCGGAGCTGGCCGCTCAGCTGCTGGAGGAGGGGGACCGCTCGCCCGCCGAAATCTACCTCTCCCAGGACGCCGGCGCGCTGGAGCGGCTGCACCAGGCCGGGCTGCTGGCGCCGTTGCCCGCGAGGACCCTCGACCTGGTGCCGGCGACCTACCGCGGCGACGACGGCACCTGGGTCGGCACGAGCGGCCGGGCCCGCGTCCTGTTCTACAACGACGACACGGTCGCCGTGGCGGACCTGCCCGACAGCGTGCTGGACCTCACCGACCCGCGGTGGAAGGGCCAGGTCGGCATCGCCGCGGCCAATGCGTCGTTCCAGAGCTTCGTCACCGCCATGCGGATCACCCTCGGTGAGCAGGCGGCCGAGGAGTGGCTCACCGCCATGGTGGCCAACGACGTGCAGCGCTACGACAACAACAGCGCCATCCGCGACGCCGTGGACTCCGGCCAGATCTCGCTCGGGCTGGCCAACCACTACTACTGGTTCGAGAAGGCCACGGAGGTCGGGGCGGAGAGCCTCGCCGTGCAGAACCACTTCCTCGCCGCCCGGGACGTCGGCAGCCTGGTGAACGTCGCCGGTGCCGCCGTCCTCGCGACCGGTGCGGAGGACGCCGACGCCCTGCGGCTGGTGGACTTCCTGCTGTCGTCGCAGGCGCAGGAGTACTTCGCGACGACGACGTTCGAGTACCCGCTGGTCGCGGGCGTCGACCCCGCCGACGGCCTGCCGGCGCTGGCGGACGTCGAGGGGCCGGACATCAGCCTCGGCCAGCTCGCCGACCTCGACGGCACCCAGGCGCTGCTCACCCGGGTCGGGCTGCTGTAGGTGGCGGCCACCCTGACCGCCCGCGGGCCGGCACGGCAGCGGTCGACGAGGACGAGTGGCGTCACGGCGCTGCACGTCCTGGCGACCGCGGCGTCGCTCGTCGCGATCGTCCCGCTCGGCTACCTCGTCGCACGGGCCGGCGGGCTCGGCTGGGGCACCGTGTGGGACGTCCTCGCCCAGGAGCGCACCGTCGCCCTGGCGGTGCGGAGCGTGGGTCTGGCCGCTGCGGTCGCGCTGACCTGCGTCGTGGTCGGGGTCCCCGTGGCGTGGCTGGCCGCCCGCACCGACGTCCCGGGCGGGCGGTGGTGGCTGGCGGTGGCGGCGCTGCCGCTGGCCGTGCCGTCGTACGTCACCGCCTACACCTGGGTGGCCGCGGTGCCGTCCGTGCAGGGGTTCCTCCCGGCCTGGCTGCTGCTCAGCCTGTCCTGCCTGCCCTACGTCGTCCTCCCGGTCGCTGCGGTGCTCTCCCGCGTCGACCCGGCCCTGGAGGACGTCGCCCGGACCCTCGGTGCGGGCCCGGTGTCCGCCTTCAGACGGGCCGTCTCCCCGCTGCTGCTGCCGGCGGCCGCGGCGGGCGGGCTGCTGGCCGCCCTGTACGTGCTCAGCGACTTCGGCGCGGTCTCGCTGCTCCGCTTCGACTCGTTCACCCGGGTGATCTACACGTCGTTCCGGGCGTCGTTCGACCGCACCACGGCCGCCGTGCTCGCCCTCGTGCTCGTCGTCCTCGCCGTGGGTTTCGTCCTGCTCGAGCGACGGGCCCGCGGGCGGGACGATCGCTGGCGCGTCGGCGGCGGCGTGTCGCGCGTCCCCACGCAGATCGGGCTGGGCCGGCTGCGGCTGCCGGCACTGGCCGCCCTCGTGGCGCTGTACGGCCTGGCCCTCGGGGTGCCGGCCGTCATGCTGGCCGTGCTCATGCTGCGCGGGCGGCGGGCGTGGGACGCGGGGGAGTGGCTGGCGGCGGCCGGCAACACCGTCCTGGCCTCCGGGGTGGGCACCGGGATCGCGCTCGTGCTCGCCGTCCCCATCGGCATGCTGGCCGCCCGCCGCGTCGACCGCTGGACGCGAGTGGTGGAGTCCGCTGCGTACCTGGGCCACGCCCTGCCGGGCGTCCTGGTCGGCCTCTCCCTGGTCTCCCTCGGGCTCGCCGTGCTGCCGGGCCTGTACCAGTCCCTGGCCCTGCTCGGGTTCGGGTACGCCGTGCTGTTCCTGTCCAACGCGATCGGGTCGGTGCGCTCGGCGGCCGTGCAGGTCCCGCCCGTGCTGGAGGAGGTGGGCCGCACGCTGGGGGCCGGCGGGCTGACCACGTGGCGGCGCATCACGGTGCCGATGACCGCGCCCGGCATCACGGCGGGCGCCCTCCTCGTCCTGGTGACCGCGATGAAGGAGCTGCCCGCCACCCTCATGCTGCGGCCCACCGGCATGGACACCCTGGCCACCGAGCTGTGGACCCGGACGGCGGTGGGCGCCTACGCGGAGGCCGCGCCGTATGCCGTCACGCTCGTCCTCGCCGCCGCCGTCCCGGCGTTCCTGCTGGCGCAGCTGGTGGGGCGGACGGCATGAGCAGCATCGAGGTCCGCGACCTGCAGGTGGCGTTCCGCGGCACCCCCGTGCTGGACGGGCTCGACCTCACCGTCCCCGACGGCGCCGTCACCGCCGTCCTCGGGCGCAGCGGCTGCGGGAAGACGTCGCTGCTGCGCACCGTCGCCGGGCTGGTCCGTCCCCGGTCCGGGGAGATCCGGCTCGGCGGCACCACCGTCGTCGATGGCCGGCGGTGGGTCCCACCCGAGCAGCGCGGCGTCGGCATCGTGCCGCAGGAGGGTGCGCTGTTCCCGCACCTCGACGTGGCGGCCAACGTCGGTTTCGGCCTGCGCGGCCGGGACCGTCGGTCCAGGGTCGAGGAGCTGCTGGCCCTGGTGGGCATGGCCGGTACCGGGTCCCTGCGCCCCAGCGAGCTCAGCGGCGGGATGCAGCAGCGCGTGGCGGTCGCCCGGGCGCTGTCCCGGCGGCCCCACGTCGTCCTGCTCGACGAGCCGTTCGCCGCCCTCGACCAGACGCTGCGCGGGACCGTCCGCGCGGACGTGCTCGCCGCGATCCGCAGCGACGGCGCGGCCGCCCTGCTCGTCACCCACGACCAGGACGAGGCGCTCGGCGTCGCCGACCGGGTCGCCGTCCTGCGGGCCGGCCGGATCCGGCAGGAGGGCACCCCGGAGGAGGTGTACCTCGAGCCGAAGGACCTCGAGACCGCGCTGTTCGTCGGCGAGGCCCTGGCCGTGCCCGGCACCGTGACCCGCACGGGTGCCGGCGCGGTGGCCGTCGACGGCCCCCTCGGCCCCCTGGTCGCGCGGCCCGCGACGGGCGCCCCCACCGCTGGCCAGCACGGAACCGTCGTCGTCCGTCCCGAGCAGCTGGCCCTGGACGCCGGCGCGGGCCAGGACCTCGGCCGGGCCCGGGTGGTCGACGTGCGCTTCCACGGCCACGGCTGCCTGGTCACCGCCGTACTGGCCACCGGGAGCCGGGTCACCGTGCGCACGCTGTCCGGCCAGGTACCCCGGACGGGTGAGGAGTGCCGCGTCCGGCTGGTCGGCGCACCGCGTTTCTTCGCCGCGCGGTGACCGGGTGGCGGCGCGGGAGGATGATGGTGCGGTGATGGCCGTGGCCGGCACGGACGACCAGGGACGGGAGACGGCGTGAGCGCCGAGGACCTCGAGCGGTACGAGACCGAGATGGAGCTGCAGCTCTACCGGGAGTACCGCGACGTCGTGGGGCTGTTCGGGTACGTCGTGGAGACCGACCGGCGCTTCTACCTCACCAACTCGGTCGACCTGCAGGTGCGCTCCGCCGAGGGCGAGGTGTACTTCGAGGTCACGATGAGCGATGCCTGGGTCTGGGACATGTACCGGCCGGCCCGGTTCGTCAAGAACGTCAAGGTGCTGACCTTCAAGGACGTCAACATCGAGGAGCTCGCCAAGGCCGACCTGCGGGTGCCCGAGGACTGACCCAGGGTTTTCCCCAGCCCGGCGTCGTGCACATCCTGCCCGGCGCCGGTAGCCGCAGCAGGGTCCCCCGCCCACCGTGAGTGCCGGAGGTGGGGCTGATGCGGGCGAAGGACGCCTTGGGACGGTACGGCGAGGACGTCGCCGCGGCGCACCTGGCGCGGCAGGGCATCGTCGTGCTGGAACGCAACTGGCGCTGCGCGGCCGGGGAGATCGACATCCTCGGCCGGGACGGTGACGTCCTCGTCGTCTGCGAGGTCAAGACCCGGCGCGGTGACGGCTACGGCACTCCTCTCGAGGCGGTGACGGCACGCAAGGCGGCCCGGCTGCGCCGGCTGGCCGCCCGGTGGCTCGCCGAGCGCGGGGTGCACCCCTCGGAGGTCCGGTTCGACGTCGTGGGCGTGCGGCAGCCCGGGCGGGGCGCCGCGGTGGTCGAGCACGTCCGGGGGGTGCTGTGACGTGGCGCTGGCGCGGACCCGGTCGGTGGCCCTCGTCGGCGTGGTCGGCCGGACGGTCGAGGTCGAGGTCGACGTCGTCGGGGGGTTGCCCGGCCTGACGCTGGTGGGGCTGCCGGACGCCGCGCTCTCCGAGGCCCGTGACCGGGTGCGGGCGGCCGTGGTGAACAGCGGTGCGAAGTGGCCCGGCCAGCGGATCACGGTCAACCTCTCGCCGGCGTCGCTGCCCAAGCAGGGCAGCGGGTTCGACCTCGCGCTGGCGACAGGCGTGCTGGCCGCCTCCGGGTCCGTGCCGGCCGAGCGGGTGGCCGAGCTGGTGCTCCTCGGCGAGCTGGGGCTGGACGGCCGGGTCCGGCCGGTCCGCGGCGTGCTGCCCTCGGTGCTGGCGGCCGTGCAGGCGGGCTTTCGCCGGGTCGTGGTACCGCGCGACAACGCCGCCGAGGCGGCCCTGGTGCCCGGCGCCGAGGTCGTGGCGGTCGACTGGCTGGCGGGGCTGGTCGCGGTGCTGCGCGGCCAGGCGCCGGCCGAGGTCGTCGACGCCTGGGACGTGGACGCCGCATCGGCCCACGGTGCCGCGGCCCCCGCGGGTGGGGCCCCGGACCTCGCCGACGTGGCCGGGCAGGCGGAGGGGCGGCACGCGGTGGAGATCGCCGCCGCGGGCGGGCACCACCTGCTGCTGGTGGGTCCGCCGGGCGCGGGCAAGACCATGCTGGCGGAGCGGCTGCCCGGGCTGCTGCCGCCCCTCACCCGCGCGCAGGCGCTGGAGGTGACCGCGGTCCACTCCGTCGCCGGCACACTGCCGCCGGGACGCCCGTTGGTCACGCACCCGCCCCTGCGGGCGCCGCACCACACCTCCTCGGCCGCGGCCGTCGTCGGTGGCGGCAGCGGCCTGGCCCGGCCGGGGGCGGCCAGCCTGGCGCACCACGGTGTGCTGTTCCTCGACGAGGCGCCGGAGTTCGGCCACGGCGTGCTCGACGCACTGCGCCAGCCGCTGGAGTCGGGGGAGGTCGTCCTGGACCGGTCCCGGGGCAGCGTGCGCTACCCGGCCCGGTTCCAGCTGGTCCTCGCCGCGAACCCCTG
>JALOLN010000004.1 GCA_025455945.1 Actinomycetes bacterium | reverse complement strand
GCCTTCTTCGCCGGCGCCTTCGCCACCTTCTTGGCACCGCTCACGAATGCCTTGAACTCCGCGCCGGCGCGGAACTTCGGCACCGAGGTCTTCTTCACGCGCACCGTCGCCCCGGTGCGTGGGTTGCGCGCCGTGCGCGCGGCCCGCTCGGCCTTCTCGAAGATGCCGAATCCGGTGATGGCCACACGCTCACCGCGGGCGACTGCGTGCTGGATGAGGTCGATGACGTTGTCGACGGCCTCCTGGGCCTGCTTCCTGCTCATGTCAGCGCGCTCGGCCAACGCGTCGACCAGATCGGTCCTGTTCACTACGTGCCCTCCGGGGTCCTGTTGCCGGGGTCGTCCACCGGCTCGAGGACGACCGTATGCGCTACGGAGCCTGCGCCGCAATCACCGAACCCGCCGGACGTCTTTGTGTCCCAATGGGTTTCTGGCGACGGGGACCCGTCCCGGACCGGCGTCGGCAGCTGCCGGCAGTGCGGTCCCAGCCAGGAGTCGACGAGCCGCCTCCTGGTGCACGTCGGCAGCAAACCCTTTGTCCCGCAAGCGTTTCGCACCCGCCGAGCCCGCTGACTGCCCCGGCAGCAGTCGCGCGTCGGCGTCGCTCACCCGTCGCCTCGGGGTCGCGTGGTCGGCAGGAACGTCGGCCGGTCCAGCTCGAATGCCGCGATCTCGTCGGCGGCGCGCAGGGTCAGACCGATGTCGTCCAGCCCCTCCATGAGGCGCCACCGCGTGTAGTCGTCCAGCTCGAAGGCGGCCGTGCCACCGGGCCAGGACACCTCCCGGCGCTCCAGGTCGACGACGATGACCAGCTCCGGGTCCGCCTCCACGTCCGACCAGAGCCGCTCGACGACATCGACCGGCAGCTCGACGGTGAGCAGACCGCCCTTCAACGAGTTGCCGCGGAAGATGTCCGCGAACCGAGGTGAGATCACCACGCGGAACCCGTGGTCCTGCAACGCCCAGACCGCGTGCTCGCGGGAGGAGCCGGTACCGAAGTCGGGTCCGGCCACGAGCACCGTCGCCCCCTCGTGCTCGGGACGGTTCAGGACGAAGTCGGGGTCAGCGCGCCATGCGGCGAACAGGCCGTCCTCGAAGCCCGACCTGGTCACCCGCTTGAGGTAGACGGCCGGGATGATCTGGTCGGTGTCGACGTTGCTGCGCCGCAGCGGCAGCGCCCGACCGGCGTGCACGGTGAACTTCTCCATCGTCGGCTCCTCAGACCAGGTCGGCGGGGGACGCGAGCCGGCCGACCACCGCGGTGGCAGCGGCGACCTGAGGGGAGACGAGGTGGGTGCGTCCGCCCTTGCCCTGCCTGCCCTCGAAGTTGCGGTTGGACGTGGAGGCGCTGCGTTCCCCCGGGGCCAGCTGGTCGGGGTTCATGCCGAGGCACATGGAGCATCCCGCGTGCCGCCACTCCGCGCCCGCCGCGGTGAAGACCTCGTGCAGCCCCTCCGCCTCGGCGGCGAGACGGACCCGGACCGAGCCGGGCACGACCAGCATCCGGACGCCGTCGGCGACCCGCCGGCCCCGGACGACATCTGCGGCGCTGCGCAGGTCCTCCAGCCGGCCGTTGGTGCACGAGCCGACGAACACGGTGTCGACCGCGATGTCACGCATCGGCCTCCCTGCCGTGAGGCCCATGTACTCCAGGGCACGCTCGGCCGCGGCCCGCTCGCTGGCGTCGGTGAGCGCCGCCGGGTCGGGCACGGTGGACGACAGCGGCACTCCCTGTCCCGGGTTGGTGCCCCACGTGACGAACGGGGACAGCTGGGTCGCGTCGACGACCACCTCGGTGTCGAACCGCGCATCCGGGTCGGTGGCCAGGGTCCGCCACCACGCCAGGGCGGCGTGCCACTCAACACCCGTCGGAGCGTGCGGCCGGCCCGCCAGGAACGCGAACGTCTTCTCGTCCGGGGCGATCATCCCCGCGCGGGCGCCGGCCTCGATCGACATGTTGCACACGGTCATCCGGGCCTCCATCGACAGCCCACGGATCGCCTCCCCGCGGTACTCGATGACGTGGCCCTGGCCTCCCCCGGTGCCGATCCGGGCGATCACGGCGAGGATGAGGTCCTTCGCCGTCACCCCGGCCGGCAGCTCGCCCTCCACAGTGACCGCCATCGTCTTGAAGGGCCGCAGCGGCAGCGTCTGCGTGGCGAGGACGTGCTCGACCTCGCTGGTGCCGATGCCGAAGGCCAGCGCGCCGAACGCCCCGTGGGTGCTGGTGTGGGAGTCGCCGCACACGACGGTCATGCCAGGCTGGGTCAGCCCGAGCTGCGGACCCACGACGTGGACGATGCCCTGGTCCACGTCGCCGAGCGGGAACAGGGGCACCCCGAACTCGGCGCAGTTGCGCCGCAGTGTCTCGACCTGGGTTCGGGACACCGGGTCGGCGATCGGCCGGTCGATGTCCACGGTGGGGACGTTGTGGTCCTCCGTGGCGACGGTGAGGTCCGGGCGCCGGACCTGCCGGCCCGCCGCCCGCAGCCCGTCGAAGGCCTGCGGGCTGGTCACCTCGTGCAGCAGGTGCAGGTCGATGTAGAGCAGGTCCGGCTCTCCCTCGACGTGGCGGACCACGTGCGCGTCCCAGACCTTCTCCGCCAGCGTGCGGTCCATGTCCCCCTCCTGGGTGACGGACTTGCGTCTCGCATTTCGAGACGGCAGTATCGCTCTATGGACAACTCTAGCGGAGTCGGCGTCTTGGACAAGGCCGCCCTCGTGCTGTCGGCACTCGAGCCGGGGCCGCAGTCGCTGGCCGGCCTGGTCCAGGCGACCGGCCTGGCCCGCCCGACCGCGCACCGCCTCGCCGTGGCACTCGAGCACCACCGCCTCGTGGGCAGAGACCTCCAGGGCCGGTTCGTCCTCGGTCCCCGGCTCGCCGAGCTGGCCTCGGCCGCCGGTGAGGATCGGCTGCTGGCCACCGCTGGACCGGTGCTGGCGTGGCTGCGCGACTCAACCGGTGAGAGCGCCCAGCTGTACCGCAGGCAGGGCGACGAGCGCGTTTGCGTGGCTGCGGCCGAGCGGATGTCGGGCCTGCGCGACACGGTCCCTGTGGGCAGCGTCTTGTCGATGCACGCCGGATCGGCCGCACAGGTGCTGCTCGCCTGGGAGGAGCCCGACCGGCTGCACCGGGGCCTGGCCGGCGCCAGGTTCACCGCGACAGTCCTGGCCGGCGTCCGGCGCCGCGGCTGGGCGCACAGCGTCGGGGAGCGCGAGTCGGGCGTGGCCTCGGTCTCCGCCCCCGTGCGCGGCCCGGCCGGCCGGGTGGTCGCCGCCGTCTCAGTGTCGGGGCCGATCGAGCGGCTCACCCGGACCCCGGGCCGGATCCACGCCCCAGCGGTGGTCGCCGCCGGGCAGCGGCTCAGCGAGGCCCTCCGCCGCGACACCTGAGCCCCTCCCCCTCATCGTGGCGGTGACGATGTGGCTGCCAGGGCGGCCACATCGTCACCGCCACGGGTCAGGGGGTGCCCGTGTTGACGACGGGGCGGACCTCGGACTCTCCGCAGAGCACGACCATGAGGTTGCCGACCATGGCGGCCTTCTGCTGGTCGTCGAGGGCCACCAGGCCCTTGCTCGCCAGGTCGTGCAGGGCCATGTCCACCATGCTCACCGCGCCGATGACGATCTTGCGCCGAGCGGCGATGACGGCGTCCGCCTGCTGCCTGCGCAGCATCGCCTGCGCGATCTCCGGGGCGTAGGCCAGGTGGGTGAGCCGGGCCTGCTCGACGACGACGCCGGCCTGCGCCAGCCGCTGCCCCAGCTCCCAGCGCAGCGCCTCGGAGACGACCTCGACGTCGCTGCGCAGGGTGGTCTCCTGGGCCTCCTCGTCGCTGGTCTCCCCGTGGTCGTAGGCGTACCGGCTGGCCAGGTGCCGTAGTGCGGTCTCGCTCTGCGTCGCCACGTAGGACACGAAGTCCTCGACGTCGAACACGGCCCGGGCCGTGTCGGCCACCCGCCACACGACCACCGCGGCGATCTCGATGGGGTTGCCGCGCCGGTCGTTGACCTTCAGCCGCTCACCGTTGAGGGTGCGGGCCCGCAGGCTCACCTTCAGCCGCCCGGGCCGCTTCGCCTTCGCGCTCGCCCCCTCGCCCTCCTCCGCCGTGGACCCGTGCCCCACGGAGGCGTTGCTGTAGAACGGGTTCGCCCAATGGAAGCCGGACTGCTTGCAGGTGCCCCGGTAGTCGCCGAACAGCACGAGCACCCGGGCCTCGTTGGGCTGCAGCGCGAAGTAGCCCCCGATGCTCACCAGCCCTAGCGCGACCAGGGCGAGACCGAGCACGAGCAGCGGCCAGCTCGGTGAGCCCCCGTCTCCCGCCGCGGCGAGCGATCGCCCGAACGCCAGCACCCCGGCCAGGAGGAGCAGGAGGGTCACCGGCAGTGCGGCCCAGCCAGTCACGGTCCGGGATGGACGCTCCACGGTCGGCAGTGCGGAGAGTTGGCTGTGCTCAGACATCCTCGGTCACTCCCTCGTCACCGCTCCGTCGGGCCTGCAGGGTGTAGCTGTGCGGCAGCCGCCAGGGCCGGTCGGCCAACCGCCACTCGCCGCCGTCCAGCCGCTCCATCTGACCGGGCAGCGCCTCCCACGGCACGCTGTCGTGCTCGACCAGGGCGGTGACGTCGAGGCCGGCGTCGAGCAGCGCGGTGACGATCTCGCCGAGACCGTGGTTCCACTCGTGCGTGACGTTGTGCGCGAAGGTCGCGGTCGTCTCGACGTAGGTGCCCTCCTCCTCGAACACCGTCGGCTCGGGCCGCTCGAAGTACGGGTACTCCACGACGAGCAGGCCGTCGGGGCGGGCGTCGGCCAGGGACCACAGCACCGGGTGCCCCTCGCGCAGGAACAGCCGTCCGCCCGGCCGCAGCAGGCCCGCGACCACCTCCGCCCAGCGCCGGATGTCGGGCAGCCAGCACAGCGCCCCGACTCCGGTGAACACCAGGTCGAACGCGGCCCGCCCGAGGACGTCGACCGCGTCGTACACGTCCGCCTCGACGAAGTCGACGGCCGCGCCGGCCAGCGCTGCCACCCGTCGGGCCTCGGCCAACGACGCCGGCGAGAAGTCCAGCCCGGTCATGCGGACACCCAGCCTGGCCAGGGACACGGTGTCCGTGCCGATGTGGCACTGCAGGTGCACGCCGCGCAGACCCGCGACCTCCCCCAGGAGCGGCAGGTCGAAGCGGACGACGTCGCTGATGTGGTCGGGGTCGTCGGCGAAGCGGGCCACGCCGTAGTCGACCGAGGCCGCGTGTGCGGGAGCCCGCTCGTCCCAGCCGGCCCGGTTGATGGCCGCGGAATCCCCGCCCACCAAGGGTCAGCGACCCGTGAACCGCGCGGAGCGGCGCTCGACGAAGCTCATCAGTCCCTCGCGCGCGTCGTCGCTGGCGAGCACCCCGGGCAGCAGCTGCGCGAGGTGCTCGCGCGCCGCCGCGGGCCCCTCGGCGTCAGCGACCCGGGCGTTGGCCAGCGTGCCCTGCACGCCGAGGGGGGCCTGCGCGGCGATCGTGTGGGCGATCTCGGTCGCCCGAGCGAGCTGCGCACCGGCCGGCACGACCTCCTGGACCAGCCCGATGCGCAGCGCCTCGGCAGCGCCGAACTCCTCCCCGGTCAGGAGGAACCGCATGGCGTTGCCCCAGCCGAGCCGGGCCGGCGCCCGGAACGTCGCCCCGCCGAACGGCATGATCCCGCGGGCGATCTCGAGCTGACGGAACCGGACGTCGTCGGCCGCGACCACGATGTCGCTGGCCAGCGCCAGCTCGATCGACAGCGTGAACGCGATGCCCTGGACTGCGAGCACGACCGGCTTGGGCACCGGCGGGCCCCACACCCCGAACGGGTCGAAGGTGTGGCTGCCGCCCAGCGCACCGGGCCCCTGCCGGGCCACCTCCGGACCCACCTCAGCGAGGTCCAGACCGGCCGAGAAGTGGTCGCCGTGGCCGAACACGACCCCCACGCGCAGGTCGTCGTCCGCGCCGAGCAGCTCGTAGGCGGCGCCCACCTCGTCGATCGTCGCGAGGTCGAAGGCGTTGCGCTTGGCCGCGCGGTCGACGCCGATGAGCAGGACGTGTCCGTCGCGTTCCAGCGTCACCCGGTCACCCATGCCGTCATCGTGCCAGACGACGCCTGGCCCCCACCGGGACGTTGGGCTCTGACCGAACGTCGGGGCCCTGGCGAGACTGGGGGCGACGGACAGCGTGTGCTGTCCCGAGGTCGGACCCGCCGAAGGAGGGCACCATGGCTCAGCCCGCCGCCAAGAAGACGGCCAGCAAGGCCCCCACCCGCACCCGCAAGCCGGCGAAGAAGAGCACCCCTGCCCGGCCGAAGAGCGCGGTGGACAAGACCGCCGATCTCTCCGACGACGTGCTCAAGTCGATCGAGGCCGGCCAGCGTGCCGCCATCGAGGCGGTGCGCAAGTTCCTCGAGACGGTCGACGAGGCACTCCCCGCGCTCGGCGACCGCCCCACGAGGCGCGAGGCCGTCATCGACGCCGCGTTGGACATGACCGAGAAGCTCGTGACCACGCAGTACGAGTTCCTGCGCAACGTCGTGCGCAGCGCGGACCGCTCGCTCGGCAAGGTGGGTGGCGGGAAGAAGTAGCCGAGTGCCGTATGCTCGGGGGTGCTCACCGGTCCACGGATGACACTGCCTCCACGGTGAGCCCTCATCCCTGGGGCTGCGCTCCGTAGCGCACGTCCCGAGCCGCCGGACAGTGACCGGTTGCGGTGCTCCTGGACAGGACGCACCACGGTCACCGCACTCACGAGCCCGACCGGCTCGTCGCGTGCCCCGGCCTGCGAGCCCGGGTACGAGTCGCGGCGTCCGACCACGACTCGGAAGGCTCCATGGCCACCTCACCGCTCGACCTCACCGCCGCGCCGTCCTTCGGCGCTCTCGGCGTCCCCCAGCACCTCGTCGCCGCTCTCGCCGCGCAGGGCATCGACCGGGCGTTCCCGATCCAGACCGCGACCCTGCCCGACTCCCTCGGTGGCCGCGACGTGCTCGGCCGCGGCCGCACCGGCAGCGGGAAGACGATCGCCTTCGGCCTGCCCCTCGTGGCGCGGCTCGCCGCCGACCCCCGCCCCACCAGGGCCATGCGGCCTCGAGGGTTGGTCCTGGTCCCGACTCGTGAGCTCGCCACCCAGGTGCACACGGTCCTGGCGCCGCTGGCTGCGAGCGCGGGCATGACCACCACCACGATCTTCGGGGGCGTCGGCCAGCATGCGCAGGTGACTGCCCTGAGCCGGGCCGTGGACATCGTGGTGGCCTGCCCCGGGCGGCTCGAGGACCTGATGCGCCAGCGGAAGGTGCTCCTCGACGACGTCCGCGTGAGCGTTCTCGACGAGGCCGACCACATGGCCGACCTCGGGTTCCTGCCCGGAGTCCGGCGCATCCTCGACCACACCCCCCGGACCGCGCAGCGCCTGCTGTTCTCGGCCACCCTGGACAACGGCGTCGACGTCCTCGTGCGCCGCTACCTCACCGACCCGGTGACCCACTCGGTCGATGACGACGTCACGACCGAACCGGACATGGCGCACCACGTCCTCACGGTGACGGCGGCGGACAAGCCCGGGGTCGTCCACGAGCTCGCGGCCGGCGAGGGCCGCTCCCTGCTGTTCCTCCGCACCAAGCGCGGCGCCCGCAAGCTGGCCCGCGACCTGACCCAGGCCGGGCTCCCTGCCGTCGACCTGCACGGCAACCTGGCCCAGAACGCCCGCGACCGCAACCTCGAGGCGTTCCGCTCCGGCCGGGTCCGCGTCCTGGTCGCCACCGACATCGCGGCCCGCGGCATCCACGTCGACGACATCGCGCTCGTCGTGCACGTCGACCCGCCCGCGGAGCACAAGGCCTACCTGCACCGCTCGGGTCGGACCGCTCGAGCCGGGTCCTCCGGCGTCGTGGTCACCCTGCAGACCGACGCCCAGCGCGCGGACGTCGCCGCCATGACCCGGCGCGCCGGCATCCGGGCGACGACGGCGCGCGTCCGCCCGGGATCCCCCGAGCTGCGCGCCCTCTCGGGACCGGCTCGGAGCACGCCAAGTCACCCGACGCGCGCGGAGCCCGCGCCGAGGACCTCGTCCGCGGCGTTCTCGACCGCCTTCCCGCGGCGCCGCAGCCGTTGACAGGACCGTGAGCGGGCTACCCCCGACGCACCCTCGTCACCCGTCCGTGCTCTCCTGGAACCCTCGACCGTGGAGGCCGTCATGAGACAGACCGAGATCACGCTGCACGGCCATCGCGTGGCCTACCGGGTGGCCGGTGACCCTGGGCTCCCGGTCCTGCTGCTCATCCACGGGATCACCAGCAGCAGCGCCACCTGGGACCCCGTCATCCCGGCGCTGTCCGAGCACGCCCACGTCATCGCCCCGGACCTGCTCGGCCACGGCGACTCCGACAAGCCACGGGCCGACTACTCGCTGGGGTCGTTCGCCAGTGGGCTGCGGGACCTGCTCGAGCACCTCGGGCACGACCGGGTGACCATCGCCGGGCACTCCCTCGGCGGCGGCGTCGCCATGCAGTTCGCCTACCAGTTCTACGAGCACTGCGAGCGGCTGATCCTCGTGTCCAGCGGGGGGCTCGGCCGCGAGGTCAGCTGGGCGCTGCGGGCCGCGACGTTCCCGGGCGCCGAGTTCGTCCTGCCGGTCATCGCGAACACGCACGTGCGCGACGCGGGCACTGCCGCCGGCCGGCTGCTCAGCCGCCTGCCCATGCGACCGCGCCCCTCGGTCACCGAGGTGGCCCGCGGCTACGCCTCCCTGGCCGACAGCCCCGCCCGCGACGCCTTCGTCAAGACGCTGCGCAGCGTCGTCGAGCCCGGCGGACAGCGCGTGGACGCAAGCGACCGGCTCTACCTGGCGGCCGGGCGGCCCACCCTCATCGTGTGGGGGGCCCTGGACACCGTCATCCCCGTGGCGCACGCGTACACGGCGCACCAGGTCATCCCGGGGAGCGAGCTGGAGGTGTTCGAGCAGTCCCGGCACTTCCCGCACATGGACGAGCCGGCCCGGTTCTCCCGCGTCGTCCGGCGCTTCCTCGAGTCGACCGAGCCGGCTCCCCTCAACCGCGCGCTGCTGCGGGAGCGGCTGGCCGGCCGCGCCGCCCTGGGGCAGCCCGAGCCCGAGCCCGGCGCGGCCCAGGCAGCCGGCGCCTGAGCCCGGCCCGACAGCCGCACCATCCCCCCGTCGATCGGGTATACAGCGGGTCGACGGATGGAGGCACGATGAGCGCGACCACGACGGACTCGCCGTCCCCCGGGCCGCACGCTGCCGACAGCCACGACCTGATCCGGGTGCTGGGCGCGCGCGTGAACAACCTCAAGGACGTCAGCGTCGAGATCCCGAAGCGCCGCCTGACGGTGTTCACCGGTGTCTCCGGCTCGGGCAAGAGCTCGTTGGTGTTCGACACGATCGCCGCCGAGTCGCAGCGGATGATCAACGAGACCTACAGCGCCTTCGTGCAGGGATTCATGCCGACCCTCGCGCGCCCGGACGTCGACCTGCTCGAGGGGCTGACGACCGCGATCATCGTCAGCCAGGAGCGGATGGGGGCCAACGCCCGCTCCACCGTCGGCACTGTCACCGACGCCAACGCGATGCTCCGCCTGCTGTTCAGCAAGCTCGGTCAGCCGCACATCGGCGGTCCGCAGGCCTTCTCGTTCAACGTCCCGTCGGCGACTGGGTCCGGGATGATCAAGGTCGAGCGTGGCGCCGGCAAGGACCAGAAGAGGGTCGCCAGGTACACGCTGGTCGGCGGCATGTGCCCGCGCTGCGAGGGCATGGGCAACGTCAGCGACATCGACCTCACCCAGCTCTACGACGACTCCAGGTCCCTCGCCGAGGGCGCGCTGACGATCCCCGGCTACACCGGCGACGGGTGGTACGTGCGGATCTTCACCGGGTCGGGCTTCCTTGACCCTGACAAGCCGATTCGCGACTACTCGAGGAGGGAGCTGGACGACTTCCTCTACAAGGAGCCGACCAAGGTCCGGATCGACAACGTCAACCTGACCTACGAGGGCCTCGTCCCGAAGATCCAGCGGTCCTTCCTGGCCAAGGACCCCGAGTCGATGCAGCCGCACATCCGGGCCTTCGTCGAGCGGGCGGTCACCTTCACCACCTGCCCCGAGTGCGGCGGCACGCGGCTGGCCGAGGGCGCTCGTTCCTCGAAGATCGCCGGCATCAGCATCGCGGACGCCTGCGCCATGCAGATCAGCGACCTCGCCGAGTGGGTCCGCGGGCTGGACCAGCCGTCCGTGCAGCCGTTGCTCGGCAACCTGCAGCACCTGTTCGACGCCTTCGTGGAGATCGGGCTGGGCTACCTCTCCCTCGACCGTCCGTCCGGCACGCTCTCGGGCGGCGAGGCACAGCGCACGAAGATGATCCGTCACCTCGGCTCCTCGCTCACCGATGTCACCTACGTCTTCGACGAGCCCACCATCGGCCTGCACCCCCATGACGTCCAGCGGATGAACGAGCTGCTGCTGCGGCTGCGGGACAAGGGCAACACCGTGCTCGTGGTGGAGCACAAGCCCGAGGTGATCGCGATCGCCGACCACGTCGTCGACCTCGGCCCCGGCGCCGGCACGGCGGGCGGTGCGGTCTGCTTCGAGGGCAGCGTCTCGGGGCTGCGGGCGAGCGGCACCCTCACCGGACGGCACCTCGACGACCGGGCGTCGGTGCGGACGACGGTCCGCAGGCCCACGGGCGTGCTGGAGATCCGCGGTGCGACCGCGAACAACCTGCGAGACGTCGACGTCGACGTCCCACTCGGCGTGCTGGTGGTCGTCACCGGAGTCGCGGGCTCCGGGAAGAGCTCCCTCGTGCACGGCTCCATCCCCGCCGGTGCGGGGGTGGTGTCGATCGACCAGGGCGCTATCAGGGGCTCGCGCCGGAGCAACCCGGCGACCTACACCGGGCTGCTCGACCACATCCGCAAGGCGTTCGCGAAGGCCACCGGGGCGAAGGCGGCCTTGTTCAGCGCGAACTCCGAAGGCGCCTGCCCGGCCTGCAACGGCGCCGGGGCGATCTTCACCGAGCTGGGGTTCATGGACACCGTCGAGACGCCCTGCGAGGAGTGCGAGGGCAAGCGGTTCCAGCCCAGCGTGCTGGAGTACAAGCTCGCCGGCCGGGACATCAGTGAGGTGCTCGGCATGCCGGTGGCCGAGGCGGCCGACTTCTTCGGAACGGGCCAGGCCCGGACCCCGGCAGCGCACGCCATCCTCGGACGCCTGGCGGACGTCGGGCTCGGCTACCTCAGCCTCGGCCAGCCGCTCACCACGCTGTCCGGCGGCGAGCGGCAGCGGTTGAAGCTGGCCGCCCGGATGGCCGAGAAGGGCGGCGTCTACGTCCTCGACGAGCCGACCAGCGGCCTGCACCTCGCCGACGTCGAGCAGCTGCTGGCCCTGCTCGACCGGCTCGTCGACGCCGGCACGTCGGTCATCGTCGTGGAGCACCACCAGGCGGTGATGGCGCACGCGGACTGGATCATCGACCTCGGCCCGGGGGCCGGCCACGACGGTGGGCGGGTCGTCTTCGAAGGCACCCCCGCCGCCCTCGTCGCCGCGCGCTGCACGCTCACCGGGGAGCACCTCGCGGCCTACGTCGGCGCCTGACCGAGGGCCCTGGCCCGGGCATCTGCCCAGGTCAGGGCCCTGGTAGCCCCGACGGGATTCGAACCCGCGCTACCGCCTTGAGAGGGCGGCGTGCTAGGCCGCTACACAACGGGGCCGGATGGATCGCTCGAGGGTACCGGAGACGCCCGGCACTCGACCAATCACGCTGGGGTACCAGGACTCGAACCTAGACTAGCGGAGCCAGAATCCGCCGGGCTGCCAATTACCCCATACCCCATGGGCGCTGCGGCCCCACCGGGCCACGAGCCCCGCCATGGTAGCCGAGCCCGCCACCGCCGCCCAAACCCCCGCACCCGATGTCAGCGGCGGTGCAGCAGCTCGACCAGCTCGGCCAGGCCGGCAATCACCGCGACGCCGTCACGTCCGACGCCGTCCGGCGGGACGCGGCCGAGCGGGTCCGCCCCCGGCCGGTCCAGCCAGACCCCGAGCAGGCCGGCGTCACGCGCCCCCGCGGCGTCCTTGTCGAACCGGTCCCCGACGTGGACCGCCCGCTGCACCGGCACGTCCAGGCGGGCGCACACGGTCCAGAACACCTGCGGGTCCGGCTTCGCGGCGCCGACGTCGTCGTCTCCGAGCGCCACCGCGAAGCGGTCCAGCAGCCCTACCGCCGCCAGCTTGCGCCGGGTGAAGTCCCCGGCCACGTTCGAGAACGCGCCGAGCAGGAGCCCGTCCGCGGCCAGGGCGTCCAGGGCCGGGAGGACGTCGTCGAACAGGGTCCACGAGGCCTCGAAGCCGGCCAGGTACCCGGCGAACCAGGCGTCGCACTCGGCGTCGGTGCGCAGTCCGCCGGTCATGGCCCTGGCCCGCTCCCGGCGCTGCTCGACGAAGGTCAGCTCGCCGGCCAGGTACCGGGCGTAGTGCAGCTCCTCCAGGTCGCGCCACCGCCGCCAGGCCGCCTCGTCGGCCACCTCCCCGAGGTCCGCCAGGTGGCCCAGCAGGGCCCTCCGCTGGGCGGAGTCGTGGTCGACCAGCGTGCCGTCGACGTCGAAGACGACCGCTACGCGGGTCACGCGGCTCAGCCCGGCAACCGGTCCCGCAGGGCGGCGACCCGGGCCAGCGACCGCTCCCGGCCGAGCAGCTCGAGAGACTCGAACAGCGGTGGCGAGACCCGCCGTCCGGTCACCGCGGTGCGCACGGGGGTGAACGCCAGCTTGGGCTTCAGCCCCAGGCCGTCGACGAGGGCGCCCCGCAGGGCCGCCTCGATGGCGCTGGCCGTCCAGTCCGCGACCCCGGCCAGCGCGTCGTGCGCCGCGACCAGCGCCGACGCGGCGTCCGGACCCAGTGCGGCCAGCGCCTCGGGCTCGACCGCGACCTCGTCGGCGAAGAGGAAACCGAGCATGCCGGGCGCCTCGGAGAGCAGGACCATGCGCTCCTGCACGAGCGGCGTGGCCGCCCGCAGCACGCCCAGCTGCGCCTCGCTGGGCTCCGGCGGGAGCGCACCGGAGCCCTGCAGCACCGGCACCAGGCGTGCAGCGAGGTCCGCCGTGGCCAGCGCCCGCACGTGCACGGCGTTGATCGCCTCGCACTTCTTGAGGTCGAAGCGGGCGGGGTTGGCGCTGACCCGGTCGAGGTCGAACGCCTCCGCCATCTCGGCCATGGTGAAGACCTCGCGGTCCTCGCCCATGGACCAGCCGAGCAGGGCCAGGTAGTTGAGCAGCCCCTCCGGCAGGAAGCCGCGCTCCCGGTAGGTGTTCAGCGAGGACTGGGGGTCGCGCTTGGAGAACTTCTTGTTGCCCTCGCCCATCACGTAGGGCAGGTGGCCGAACCGGGGCGTGCCGCCGTCGCCGACGCCGACTGCGGCGAGCGCCTCGTACATGAACAGCTGCCGGGGCGTCGAGGAGAGCAGGTCCTCACCGCGCAGCACGTGGGTGATGCGCATCAGCGCGTCGTCCACGGGGTTGACCAGGGTGTAGAGCGGCTCGCCGTTGCCCCGGACGATGACGTAGTCGGGCACGTGCTCGTGGGCGAAGGTGATCGGACCGCGGACCAGGTCGTCCCAGTGCCAGTCCCGGTCCGGCATCCGCATCCGCAGCACCGGCGAGCGACCCTCGGCGCGCAGCGCTGCGCGCTGGTCGGCGGTGAGGTCGCGGTCGGCGTTGTCGTAGCCCAGCTTGGGGTCCTCGCCCCGGGCACGGCGGCGCGCCTCGACCTCCTCCGGGGTGGAGTAGGACTCGTAGGCGAGGCCGGCGTCCACCAGGCGGCGGGCGACGTCGGCGTACACCTCCAGCCGCTGCGACTGCCGGTAGGGGGCGTATGGGCCGCCGACCTCGGGGCCCTCGTCCCAGTCCAGGCCCAGCCAGCGCAGCGCCTCCAGGAGCTGCTGGTAGCTCGACTCGGTGTCGCGGGAGGAGTCGGTGTCCTCGATGCGGAACACGAACGTGCCGCCGGTGTGCCGGGCGTAGGCCCAGTTGAACAGCGCGGTGCGCACCATGCCGACGTGCGGGTTCCCGGTCGGCGAGGGGCAGAAGCGCACCCGCACGTCAGCGCCGGAGGTGGTCACGCGGCCACCACCCGGTTGGTCAGGGTGCCGATGCCCTCGATGGTCACCGCGACCTGCGCACCGGCGTGCAGCGGCCCCACGCCGGCCGGTGTCCCGGTGAGCAGCACGTCGCCGGGCAGCAGCGTCATCACCGCCGTCACGTACGAGATGAGCTCGGCGACGCCGCGCAGCAGGTCGCGGGTGCGGCCGTGCTGGCGCAGCTCGCCGTCCACCCGGCACTCGACGGCCAGGTCGGCGGCGTCGAGTCCGGTGACCACCCACGGCCCGAGCGGGCAGAACGAGTCGAAGCCCTTGGCGCGGGTCCACTGCCCGTCGGTGCGCTGCAGGTCGCGGGCGGTGACGTCGTTCGCGCAGGTGTAGCCGAGCACCGTCTCCAGCGCCCGCTCCACCGGCACCTCCCGGGACAGCCGGCCGATCACGACGGCCAGCTCGGCCTCGTGGTGCACCTCGTCGGACAGCCGCGGCAGCACGATCGGGTCACCCGGTCCGACCACGGACGTGGACGGCTTGAGGAACACGACCGGCTCGGCCGGGGGCTCGCTGCCCATCTCCCGGGCGTGGTCGGCGTAGTTCTTGCCGATGGCCACGACCTTGCTGGGCAGCACCGGGGCCAGCAGCCGGACGTCGCCCAGCGGGAAGCGTGCCGTGGAGAGCTCGAACGGCCCGAACGGGTGTCCCTTGAGCGCCGTGACGCTGGCGGTCCCGGCGTCCGGGTCGCCGTCCACGACACCGAACGCCACCTGCTCGGCGACGGAGAACCGGGCGATGCGCACGGGACGCAAGGGTACCGCCGCGCACCCCCGTGGTCGGCGCCCCGGGGTCGGGTGATAGACGTTCTCATGTCAACCCTGATGACGGGAGGACCCCCCCGATGAGCGAGAACCTCTACGACGAGGTCATCCAGGCGCCCGAGCCGCAGCCGGTCGACGAGGAGCTGGCCACCAAGCTGGGCCACCTCGCGGAGGACGCCATCCTGCGCGGCAAGCCGTACCAGGACGAGAAGTGCGGCAACTGCCTGTACTACCTCGACACGGACAAGGACGTCTCGTACTGCTGGCACCCGCAGCTGCGCATCCTCGTCGGCGACGAGTGGTGGTGCCAGTGGTGGGAGGAGATCCCCGCCTCCTGAGCGTTCGCGCCTACGGTCCAGTAGGGAACGCTCTGCCGACGCCGAGGCGTCAGAACGTTCACCAGGAGACCGCGCGACGGCCCTCGAGGCCGGCCAGCACGGCCCTGATCTCGCGCACGACGCGCTCCGGATGGTCGACGACGTCGGCCCAGTCGAAGCGCAGCAAGGTGTAGCCGAGGGTGACGAGCAGCCGGTCGCGGGCCCGGTCGTAGCGGCGCCGGTCGAGGGCCTCGTGGTAGCGGCGCCCGTCGAACTCGATCACTAGCCGCGTTCGTCGGACCAGTAGGTCGGCGACCGCCACGACTCGACCGTCGACGAGGATGGGGACGTTCGCCTCCCAGCCTTCAACACCCGCGGCGCGCAGCACCTCGTGCAGCCGCCACTCCCCCACCGAGTGCGCCCCCGACCGCAGCTCGTCCACTCGGGCCCGCATGAGGCGGACACCGCGGCGGCCGTGGAACCGGGCCAGCCCCGTGTCCAGGGCCGCCACCGTCACCAGCGACTTCTGGACGGCGGCGAACGCCAGGGTCCGGGCCGGCTCCGCCGCCAGGGTCGCGACGCAGTCGAGGACCGTTCGCACCGGCCCGGTGACGGGGAGGCGGGCGCCATGGCGGCTGAGGCTCACCACCTCGTCGTCCGCGATCATCGCCCGGTGCTCGCACACCCCGGTGACAGCAGCGTGCACCCGACGCGGTCCGACGACGTGAACCGTAGGCGACGCCGGCACCGGCAGGCCGTGCAGCGCCGCCGCCAGGGTGTGGCTGGGCACCCCACCGGTCGCGAGCCGGGCCGCCCACGACAGCGGCCAGGGGTCCGTCGGATGTGCGCCGTCCACGGCGAGCACCGATCCGAACACCGGCACCCAGCGCGCGGCCGCGACCAGCCGGCGGATCCTGGGGTACGGCACTCCCCACGCACGCGCCTCGGCGACGGTGAGCACACCGCCTCTCGCCGCGACCAGGGCCGCGGCGGTGACCGGCAGGGACGGAGGCATGGGTGGGCGCACCGCACGACGGTCCCACCGCGTCGGTGCCGGTAGCCGGCCGCACGCATCACCTGTGGACGACGCGCGGTCCCACAGGGAGCGTTCACGGCGCGCGGGCGCCGCAGAGCGTTCCCTACTGGACCGTAGGCGCGGCGGGGGGTGCGGAGGGGGGTGCGGCGGGGCCCAGGCGGAGCAGGCCGTACGCCACCGCCTCGGAGATGGCGGTCCAGGACGCCGCGATGACGTTCTCGTGGACGCCGACCGTGCTCCACTCGCGCTCACCGTCGCTGGTGGTGACGAGCACCCTCGTCACGGCCCCGGTGCCCGCCCGACCGGCGAGGATCCGCACCTTGTAGTCGACGAGCTCGAGCCGCCGCAGGTCGGGGAAGGTCCGCCGCAGCGCCGCCCGCAGGGCGTTGTCGAGGGCGTTGACCGGGCCGTTTCCCTCGCGCGTGGCGATGATCCGCTCCCCGCCGGCGTGCACCTTCACCGTTGCCTCGGCCTGCACCGTGCCGTCCGGGCGCTGCTCGATGATGGTCCGCCAGCTCTCGACGTCGAACTGGTACGGCCGGCCGCCCGGGAGCTCCTCCCGCAGCAGCAGCTCGAACGAGGCGTCGGCCGCCTCGAACGTCCAGCCCTGTGACTCGAGGTCCTTCACCCGCTCGACCACCCGGCCGATGGCCTCGGGCTCCGCCGAGAGGTCGTAGCCGAGCTCTCGGCCCTTGAGCTCCACCGAGGCCCGCCCGGCCATCTCCGTGACGAGGATGCGGGTGTCGTTGCCGACGTCCGCCGGGTCGCAGTGGCTGTAGAGGTCCGCGGCCACCTTCAGCGCCGAGGCGTGCAGGCCCGCCTTGTGCGCGAACGACGACGTCCCCACGTACGGCTGGTGGGTGTCCGGTGGCAGGTTGGCGATCTCGGCGATCGCATGGGCCACGCGGACCGCCTCGGGCAGCCGCCCCGGGGGCAGCACCGTCATCCCGAGCTTGAGCTCGAGGTTGGGCACGACGACGAACAGGTCGGCGTTCCCGGTGCGCTCGCCGTACCCGTTCGCGGTGCACTGCACGTGGGTGGCACCGGCCTCGACGGCGGCGATGGTGTTCGCCACGGCGCAGCCGGTGTCGTCCTGGCAGTGGATGCCGAGCCGGACACCCGAGCGGCGGGCGACGTCCGCCACGATGGCGTGCAGCCGCCCCGGCAGCATCCCGCCGTTGGTGTCGCACAGGACGCCGACCGACGCCCCCGCCTCGAACGCCGTCTCGAGCAGCAGCACCCCGTAGTCCGGGTCGTGCGCGTAGCCGTCGAAGAAGTGCTCGCAGTCGAGGAAGACCCGCCGGCCCTCACCGACGAGGAACGCGACCGTGTCGCGCACCATCGCGAGGTTCTCGTCCTCGGTGGTGCGCAGCGCCTCGGCCACGTGCCGGACGTCAGACTTGGCCACCAGAGTGACGACGGGGGCCCGGGAGTCCAGCAGGGCGCGCACCTGGGCGTCGTCCTGCACCCGGACGCCGGCCCGCCGCGTCGCACCGAACGCGACCAGCTGGGCGGTGGACAGCGCCAGCTCGCCCGCCGCCGCACGGGCGAAGAACTCGGTGTCCTTGGGCAGGGCACCCGGCCAGCCACCCTCGATGAACCCCACACCGAAGTCGTCCAGCAGGCGGGCCACCGCGAGCTTGTCGGCGACCGAGTAGGAGATCCCCTCCCGCTGGGCGCCGTCACGCAGCGTGGTGTCGAACACGTGGAAGGCATCGTCCACGGGGGGCATGGCTGGTCTCCTGCCGGAAGGTCGCTAGAGGGAGAGCCGATGGACCCAGCCGTGCGGGTCAGGGGCCACCCCGGTCTGGATGTCGAGCAGCGCCTGGCGCAGCCGCTGGGTCACCGGCCCGGGCTGGCCGTCGCCGACGCTCCACTCGTGCCGGGCGGAGCGCACCACGCCGACCGGCGTGATGACCGCCGCCGTGCCGCAGGCGAACACCTCGCTGATCTCGCCGGAGGCGTTGCCCTCGCGCCAGTCGTCGACGGAGATGCGGCTCTCGTCCGCGCCGTATCCGAGGTCCGCAGCGAGCTGCAGCAACGAGTCCCGCGTCACGCCGGGGAGCAGGGTCCCGGTCAGGCCGGGGGTGAGCAGTCGGGCCGACGAACCGGAGCCCTGCACGAAGTACAGGTTCATCCCGCCCATCTCCTCGACCCACCGGTGCTCCACGGCATCCAGCCACACCACCTGGTCGCAGCCCTGCTCGGCCGCCGCGGCCTGCGCCACCAGGGAGGCTGCGTAGTTGCCCGCGCACTTGGCCTCACCGGTCCCGCCGGGCGCCGCCCGGGAGAACTCCTCCGACAGCCACACCGTCACCGGGCGGACGCCGCCCCTGAAGTAGGCGCCCGCCGGGGAGGCGATGAGCAGGAAGAGGTAGGAGTCGGACGGTCGCACGCCGAGCCCGACCTCGGTCGCGAACATGAAGGGTCGCAGGTACAGGCTCTGGTCGACCCCGGTCGGCACCCAGGCCCGGTCCTGCCGGACCAGCGCCTCGATGGCCGCGAGGAAGAGGCCCTCGGGCAGCTCGGGCATGGCCAGCCGGCGCGCCGACCGCTGGAACCGGCGGGCGTTCTCCAGCGGGCGGAACAGAGCCACCGAGCCGTCGGGATGCCGGTAGGCCTTCAGCCCCTCGAAGATCGCCTGGCCGTAGTGCAGGACCATGACGGCGGGGTCGAGCTCGAGCGGGCCGTAGGGAACGAGCTCGGCGTCGTGCCACCCACTCCCCGCCGACCAGCGGATCGTCACCATGTGGTCGGTGAAGTAGCGGCCGAACCCGGGATCGGCGAGCCGGGCTTCCCGCTCGGCAGCCGGCAGCGGGCTGCTGCTCGGCCGCAGCTCGATCGAGGTCATGGCGGAACCGTACCGGTCAGCCCACGACCCGAGCGGCGACCGCGTCGCCGACCGCCGCGGTCGCGCGCCGTGGCGCTGAGCCGCGCTCGGCCAGGTCGGCCGCGACCGCGGCCTCGACCTGTCCGGCGGCGGCCGGCAGCCCGAGGTGGTCGAGCAGCAGCGCGACCGAGAGGACGGCGGCCGTCGGGTCGGCCAGGCCCTGTCCGGCGATGTCCGGCGCCGACCCGTGCACCGGCTCGAACATCGAGGGCGTCGTCCGGTCGGGGTTGACGTTCCCGCTGGCCGCCAGGCCGATCCCGCCGGTCACCGCCGCCGCGAGGTCGGTCACGATGTCGCCGAACAGGTTGTCCGTGACGACGACATCGAACCGGGCCGGGTCGGTCACCAGGAAGATCGTCGCCGCGTCCACGTGCAGGTAGTCGGTCGTGACGTCGGGGAACTCCGGCTGCACCCGCTCCACGGTGCGCCGCCACAGGTGCCCGGCGTGGACGAGGACGTTGTGCTTGTGCACCAGGGTCAGCCGACGCCGCGGCCGGGCGGCCGCCCGCCGGAAGGCGTCGCGCACCACCCGCTCGACGCCGAAAGCCGTGTTGACGCTGACCTCGTTGGCCACCTCCTGCGGCGTCCCGACGCGGATCGCGCCGCCGTTGCCGACGTACGGTCCCTCGGTCCCCTCGCGGACCACGACGAAGTCGATCTCGCCGGGGTCGGCCAGCGGCGACACCACACCGGGGTACAGCCGGGCGGGTCGGAGGTTGACGTAGTGGTCGAGCTCGAAGCGCAGCCGCAGCAGCAGCCCGCGCTCCAGCACACCGCTGGGCACCCCCGGGTCGCCGATCGCGCCCAGCAGGATGGCGTCGTGCTCGCGCAGCTCCGCGAGGACGGCGTCCGGGAGCGTCTCCCCGGTGGCCAGCCAGCGCCGGGCGCCGAGGTCGTAGTCGGTGCGCTCCACCGCGAGACCATGCGCCGGTGCGAGCGCATCGAGGACCTTGAGCGCCTCGGCCACCACCTCCGGGCCGATGCCGTCGCCGCCGATGACGGCCAGCCGGATCCGTTGCGTCATGCCGTCAGTCCTCGAGGTCGACGGCCCGGCCGGAGTGCGCCCCGATCTGCGCCGCGATCTCGCTGACGACGGCCGCCGGAACGGCGGAGTCGACGGTGAGGGCCATCAGCGCGTGGCCGCCCTTCTCGTCGCGGCTCACCTGCATGCCCCCGATGTTGATGCCCGCGTCCCCTATCAGCCTGCCGACTGATCCGACCACGCGCGGCTTGTCGTGGTAGCGGAAGAAGAGCATGTGCTCGGTGGGGACCAGGTCGATGTCGAAGCCGTCCACCTCCACCAGCTTCTCGATCCGCTTGGGGCCGATGAGGGTCCCGGACACCGACACGACGTCTCCCGTCGGCAGCGTGCCGCGCACCGTGAGCAGGTTGCGGTGGTCGGGGCTGTCCGCGCTGGTCAGCAGGGCCACCTCGACGCCGCGCTCCTTGGCCAGCAGTGGTGCGTTGACGTAGGAGACCGACTCCTCGACGACGTCGGAGAACACGCCCTTGAGGGCCGCGAGCTCGAGGACCGAGACGTCGTGCGCCGCGATCTCGCCGCGGACCTCCACGTCGATGCGGGCCGCCACACCGCCGGCGAGGGCGGTGAAGATCCGGCCGAGCCGCTCCGCCAGCGGCAGCCCCGGGCGCACGTCCTCGGCGATGACCCCGCCCTGCACGTTGACGGCGTCCGGCACCAGCTCGCCGGCCAGCGCCAGGCGGACCGACCGGGCGACCGCGATGCCGGCCTTCTCCTGCGCCTCGTCGGTGCTCGCGCCCAGGTGCGGCGTCGCGACGACCGTGTCCAGCCCGAACAGCGGGCTGTCCGTGCACGGCTCCTTGGCGAAGACGTCCAGCCCCGCGCCGGCGATCCGCTTCTCGGCCAGCGCGTCGTAGAGGGCTGCCTCGTCGACGATCCCGCCCCGCGCCGCGTTGATGATGCGCGCGGTGGGCTTGACCTTGCGCAGCGCCTCGGCCCCGATGAGGCCCACGGTCTCCGGGGTCTTGGGCAGGTGCACGGAGATGAAGTCCGACTCGGCGAGCAGCTCGTCGAGGGAGACCAGCCGGACGCCGATCTGCGCGGCCCGCGGGGCCTGCACGTAGGGGTCGTAGGCGATGACACGCATGCCGAACGCGGACAGCCGCTGGGCGACGAGGACGCCGATGCGCCCGAGGCCCACGACGCCGAGCACCTTGTCGTAGATCTCCGCGCCGCTGTACTTCGACCGCTTCCACTCCCCGGCCCGCAGCGCGGCGTTGGCCGGCACGATGTTGCGCGCGGACGCGATGAGCAGACCGACCGCGAGCTCGGCGGCGCTGACGATGTTCGACTGCGGCGCGTTCACCACCATGACGCCGGCCTGGGTGGCCGCCGGCACGTCGACGTTGTCGAGCCCGACACCGGCGCGGGCGATGACCTTCAGCCGGCGGGCGGCACCGATCGCCTCGGCGTCCATCTTCGTGGCGCTGCGGATGAGGACGGCATCGGCGTCGGCCAGGGCGGGCAGCAGCTGCGCGCGGTCGGCGCCGTCGCAGGAGCGGACCTCGAAGTCCGGGCCGAGGGCCTCGACCGTGGCTGGCGAGAGCTCTTCTGCGATGAGGACGACAGGCTTGCTCACGGGTTCCTCACTCGATTCGGCGGTGGCCCCGAGTCTACGAACCCCGTGCCACGAGCCCGGTCGTGGGGCGTGGTCAGCGGGCTGCCGTGCCCTCGGTGTAGTCGGCGTCCCCGCTGTCGACCCAGGCCATCAGCTTGCGCAGCTCGCGTCCGGTCGCCTCGATCGGGTGCTGCTCGCCCTTGGCCCGCAGCGCCATGAACTCGGGGGCGCCGGCGTCCTGGTCCGCGATGAACCGGGCGGCAAAGCTGCCGTCCTGGATCTCGGCCAGGATCTGCTTCATGTTCTCCTTGACGTGCGCGTCGATGATCCGCGGCCCGCTCACGTAGTCGCCGTACTCGGCGGTGTCGGAGACCGACCACCGCTGCTTGGCGATGCCGCCCTCGTACATGAGGTCGACGATGAGCTTGAGCTCGTGCAGGCACTCGAAGTAGGCGACCTCCGGCTGGTAGCCGGCCTCGACCAGGGTCTCGAACCCGTACATCACCAGCTGGGAGGTACCGCCGCACAGCACCGCCTGCTCGCCGAACAGGTCGGTCTCACACTCCTCGGTGAACGTGGTCCGGATGCCTCCGGCGCGCAGGCCGCCGATCGCCCGGGCGTAGGAGAGCGTCAGCGGCCAGGCCCCGCCGGTGGCGTCCTGCTCGACGGCCACGAGCACGGGCACGCCCCGGCCCGCGACGTACTCGCGCCGGACCAGGTGGCCGGGACCCTTCGGGGCGACCATGCAGACGTCCACGCCGGCGGGCGGCTGGATGTAGCCGAACCGGATGTTGAAGCCGTGGCCGAAGAAGACCGCGTCGCCGGGCACCAGGCTGGGAGCGATCGCCTCGGCGTACAGGGACCGCTGCGCCGGGTCCGGGGCGAGGACCACGATGAGGTCGGCCTCCTCGCACGCCTCCGCAGGGGTGAGCACCCGCAGCCCCTCGGCCTCCGCCTTGGCCCGGCTCTTCGACCCCTCGGGCAGGCCGACCCGGACGTCGACGCCAGAGTCGCGCAGGGACAGCGCGTGGGCGTGGCCCTGGCTGCCGTAGCCGAGGACCGCGACGTGGCGGCCCTGGATGATCGAGAGGTCGGCGTCGGCGTCGTAGTACATCTCGGCCACAGTGGTTCGTCTCCTTGCGGGGTTCGGCTCGGAATGAAGGGCACGCTACGGCGATCTACTCGCCACAAGGGCTCCTTGATGCAGCTTTCGGCGCGGGGGTTAGGCGGTCCTTTCGGCCGGCCTGAGGGCACGGTCGGTGATCGAGCGGGAGCCCCGCCCGATGGCGACCACGCCGGACTGGACGAGCTCCTTCACGCCGAACGGCTCCAGCAGCGTCAGCAGGGACTCGAGCTTGTCGGTGTTCCCGGTCGCCTGGATCGTCACCGCGTCCGGTGCGACGTCGACGACCTTGGCCCGGAACATCTGGACGGTCTCGAGCACCTGCGAGCGGGTGTCGACGTCGGCGCGGACCTTGACCAGCAGGATCGCCCGCTGCACGGACGCCGCCGGCTCCAGCTCCACGATCTTGATGACGTTGACCAGCTTGTTGAGCTGCTTGGTCACCTGCTCCAGCGGCAGCCCCTCGACGTTGACCACGATAGTGATCCGCGAGACACCGCTCTGCTCCGTCGAGCCCACCGCCAGCGACTCGATGTTGAAGCCCCGGCGGGAGAACAGCCCGGCGATCCGGGCCAGCACGCCCGGCTGGTCCTCGACGAGGACGGACAGCGTGTGCCTGCTCATGACCGTCAGTCCTCCCGGTCCCAGTCCGGGGCCATGCCCCGGGCCACCATGATGTCGTCGTTGCTGGTGCCGGCCGCCACCATGGGCCAGACCATGGCGTCCTGGTGGACGCCGAAGTCGACGACGACGGGCTGGTCGTCGATCGCCATCGCCTGCTCGATCGTCGCGTCGACGTCCTCGGCCTTGTCGCAGCGCAGCCCCACGCAGCCGTAGGCCTCGGCGAGGGCGGCGAAGTCCGGGATGCGCTTGGAGTGCAGGTCGGTGTGGGAGTACCGCTCGTTGTAGAAGAGCGTCTGCCACTGCCGGACCATGCCGAGGCTGCCGTTGTTGATCACCGCCACCTTGATGGGGATGTCGTTGATCGCGCAGGTCGCCAGCTCCTGGTTGGTCATCTGGAAGCAGCCGTCGCCGTCGACCGCCCACACCGTGGCGTCCGGGCGGCCCACCTTGGCGCCCATCGCCGCGGGCACGGCGTACCCCATCGTCCCCAGCCCACCGGAGTTCAGCCACGAGTTGGGCCGCTCGTAGCCGATGAACTGGGCCGCCCACATCTGGTGCTGCCCCACCCCGGCGACGTAGACCGCGTCCGGGCCCGCGATGGCGCCCAGCCGCTCCACGACGTACTGCGGCGCGAGCTCGCCGTTGTCCGGCGTCACGTAGCCGAGCGGGTACGTCGCTCGCAGCCCGTCCAGCTGCCGCCACCACGCCTCGTAGTCCCCCACCCGGCCGGCGGCCTGCTCCGTCTGCAGGGCCACGACGAGGTCGGCGATAACCTCGCGGACGTCGCCGACGATCGGCACGTCGGCGTGCCGGTTCTTGGAGATCTCCGCCGGGTCGATGTCGGCGTGGATGACCTTGGCCTCCGGCGCGAACGTGGACAGCTTCCCGGTCACCCGGTCGTCGAACCGGGCGCCGAGGGTGATGAGCAGGTCGCTGCGCTGGAGAGCGCCCACGGCGGCCACGGTGCCGTGCATGCCGGGCATGCCGAGGTGCTGGGGGTGGGAGTCGGGGAAGGCGCCCCGCGCCATCAGCGTGGTGACGACCGGGATCCCGGTGAGCTCGGCCAGCACCCGCAGCTCGGCCGCCGCCCGGGCCCGGATCACGCCGCCGCCGACGTAGAGCACCGGTCGGCGTGACTCGACGATCAGCCGCGCTGCCTCCCGGACCTGACGGCTGTGCGGACGGGTGACCGGCCGGTACCCGGGCAGGTCGATGCTGTCCGGCCAGTGGAAGGTCGTCATCGCCTGCAGCGCGTCCTTGGACACGTCGACGAGGACCGGACCGGGCCGGCCGGTCGCGGCGATGTGGAACGCCTCGGCGACGGTCCGCGGGATGTCGTCGGGGTTGGTCACCAGGTAGTTGTGCTTGGTGATGGGCATCGTGATGCCGCGGGTGTCGGCCTCCTGGAACGCGTCGGTGCCGATCGCCGCGCTGGTCACCTGGCCGGTGACGGCGACGAGGGGCACCGAGTCCATCAGCGCGTCCGCCAGCGGGGTCACCAGGTTCGTCGCCCCCGGACCGGACGTGGCGATGCAGACGCCCACGCGTCCGGTAGCGGCGGCGTACCCCTCGGCGGCGTGCCCGGCCCCCTGCTCGTGCCGGACCAGGATGTGCCGGATCCGGGAGTCGAACAGTGGGTCGTAGGCCGGCAGGATCGCCCCGCCCGGGATGCCGAAGGCGACCTCCACCCCAGCCGTCTCCAGGGCGCGGATCAGGCTCTGTGCTCCGGTGATCTGCTCGCTCATCTCACGTCTTCCTCGCGGGGGCCGGACCGGGACAAACAAAAGCCCCTCGGCCCACGGACAGGGAGAACGAGGGGCGCGCGCTCGACAGCGGTCAGCCGGCGCGCGAGCCGAGTACGACGACGGTGGTCCGCATGCCCGACACCGTGACAGTCGGCAGTGCGCACCGTCAAGTCGGCAAGATGGCCGTCTCGCCATCCGGACGGCCGGCACGGGGCGTGAGCGCAGCCCTTCAGTCGCAGACCGCCCCTCCTGCGGCCGAACCCACCAGCCGGGCGTACTTGCCCAGGACGCCCCTGGTGTACCTCGGCGGGGGCGGGGCCCAGGCCGCGCGCCGGGCGGCCAGCTCGGCGTCGTCGACGAGCAGGTCCAGAGTCCGCGAGACGACGTCGAGCCGGATCCGGTCGCCGTCGCGGACCAGGGCGATCGGCCCGCCGTCGACCGCCTCAGGGGCGACGTGCCCGACGCACAGACCGGTCGTGCCGCCGGAGAACCGACCGTCGGTGAGCAGCAGGACGTCCTTGCCGAGGCCCGCCCCCTTGATGGCCCCCGTGACCGCGAGCATCTCGCGCATCCCCGGCCCGCCGCGCGGGCCCTCGTAGCGGATGACGACCACGTCGCCGGGCTGCAGCGTGCCGTCCGCGACCGCGTGCATCGCCCCCTCCTCGCGGTCGAAGACCCGTGCCGTCCCCTCGAACAGCGCGGTGTCGAAGCCGGCGGTCTTGACGACGGCGCCGTCGGGGGCCAGCGAGCCGCGCAGGATCTGCAGGCCCCCGGTGGGGTGGATGGGGTCCGACATGGCCCGGATGATCAGCCCGTCGGGGTCCGGCGGGGCGATCTCGGCGAGGTTCTCGGCCAAGGTGCGCCCCGTGACCGTGAGGCAGTCCCCGTGCAGCAGCCCGGCCGACAGCAGCGCCTTCATCACCACGGGGACGCCGCCGACGCGGTCGACGTCCGTCATGACGTAGGCGCCGAACGGCTTGACGTCGGCCAGGTGCGGCACCCGCTCCCCGATCCGGTTGAAGTCGTCCAGGCTCAGGTCGACCCGAGCCTCGTGGGCGATGGCCAGCAGGTGCAGGACGGCGTTCGTCGACCCGCCCAGCGCCATGACGACCGCGATGGCGTTCTCGAACGCCTCCGTGGTGAGGATGTCCCGCGTGGTGATGCCGCGCCGGAGCAGCTCGACGACGGCCGCGCCGGACCGGCGGGCGTACCCGTCCCGCCGGCGGTCGACGGCGGGCGGGGCCGCCGACCCGGGGAGGGACATGCCGAGGGCCTCCGCCGCGCTGGCCATCGTGTTCGCCGTGTACATGCCGCCGCAGGCGCCCTCGCCGGGGCAGATGGCCCGCTCGATCGCGTCGACCTCCTCGCGGCTGATGAGCCCCCGGGCACACGCCCCGACCGCCTCGAACGCGTCGATGATCGTGACCTCACGGTCCCCCACCCGGCCGGGCAGGATCGACCCGGCGTAGAGGAACACCGCGGCCACGTCCAGCCGGGCGGCCGCCATGAGCATCCCCGGCTCGGACTTGTCGCAGCCGGCGAGCAGGACGGCGCCGTCGAGTCGCTCGGCCTCGAAGACGGTCTCCACCGAGTCGGCGATGACCTCCCGCGACACCAGCGAGAAGTGCATGCCCTCGTGGCCCATGGAGATGCCGTCGGAGACCGAGATCGTGCCGAACTCCAGCGGGAAGCCACCCCCGGCGTGCACGCCCTCCTTCGCCGCCTTGGCCAGCCGGTCCAGCGAGAGGTTGCACGGCGTGATCTCGTTCCACGACGAGGCCACCCCGACCTGCGGCTTGGCCCAGTCGCCGTCGCCCATGCCGACGGCGCGCAGCATGCCGCGCGCCGCGGCACGCTCCAGCCCGTCCGTGACGTCTCGGCTGCGGGGCTTGAGGTCGGGTGCGTCGGTCATGCGTCGAGCCTAGGCGACCCCCGGGTCCGCCCCGGAGCCGACCACGTTCAGCAGCGGACGGCCGTCGGCGAACCGCCGCAGCTGCGCTGCCAGCAGCCGGAAGGCCCGCGGCAGGAACGCCGAGGAGTCCCCGCCGACGTGCGGGCTGACCAGGCACCCCGGTGCCGACCACAGGGCGTGGTCCGGCGGCAGCGGCTCCGGGTCGGTGACGTCCAGGGCGGCCCGCAGCCGACCCGAGGTCAGCTCGGCGAGCAGCGCGGCGGTGTCCACGACTGGGCCGCGGGCGACGTTGACGAGCAGCGCGCCGTCCTTCATCCGGCCCAGGAACGTGGCGTCGACGAGGCCGCGGGTCCCGGCGTCCAGCGGGGTGGTCAGCACGACCACGTCGGCCCGCGGCAGGAGCACCGGCAGGTCGCTCGCCCCGTGCACCTCCTCGTCCGGGCGGGCCCGACCGGCCACCCGCAGGACGTCGACCTCGAAGCCGGTGAGCCGCTGCTCGACCGCGCGGCCGACGGACCCGTACCCGACGACGAGGACCGTCTTGTCCGCCAGGGCGGGGCGGTGCAGGTGCGCCCACCGGCCGGCGTCCTGCGCCCGGACGAACTCGGGCACGCCACGCAGCGAGGCGAGGACGAGCGCCAGCGCCAGCTCGGCGGTCGAGGCGTCGTGGACGCCGCGGGCGTTGCACAGCGTCACCCCGGCCGGCAGCGCGGGGCGGACGTCGTCGTAGCCGGCGGTGAGCGTCTGGACCACCCGCAGCGAGCGCATCTGCGGCACAGGGACTAGGGCGGCCGGCCCCAGCAGGTAGGGGACGACGAACAGCTCGACGTCGCCCACCGAGTCGGGCCAGGGGCCGCTGCCCGTCCAGGTCTCCGCCCGGAGCCCGGGGGGCAGCCCGCCGAGGCGCTCGACGGCGTCCGGGTAGGGCAGCCACACGAGACGCACGGCGCCGCCCTAGCGGACCCGGGCCAGGGCGTGCGTGGTCACCTGCGCCAGCGCCGCGCCCATGAGCGAGCCGACGACGACATCCCCGGGGTAGTGCACACCGGTGTGCACCCGGGAGTAGGCGACCAGTGCCGCCAGCCCCTGCAGCGGCACGGCGGCGGTCGGCCACTCGTGACCCACCCCGGTCGCGAACGCGAAGGCGGCCGCCGAGTGCCCGGACGGGAACGAGCTCGAGGTGGGCATCCGCACATGGCGCTCGACCGTGACCCCGGCACCCTCGCGGTCGGGCCGCTCACGCCGCGTCAGCCACTTCCCGACCGTGTTCACGGCCGTGGCGGTGACCGCCAGCGACGCCAGGCCGCTGACCGCCGCGCGCCGGCCCCGTGGCCCTCCGGCCAGGGCCAGCAACCCGGCGGCGGCGAGGGAGAGCTTGGAGTAGTCCGCGGCACCGGACAGCCGGCGCAGCGCACCGTCCAGCTGCGGGGTCGGCGTCTGGGCGACCGCCTCGTAGAGGGCGAGGTCGAGGCTTCCCACCTCGGCACGCAACGTCATGCACCCAGTCTGTCCCTGCCCTCGTCGGGCGACCGCTCCGCCTCGCCGACCGGGTGGCCCCCAGGTAGCGTGCTGTGATGGCCCGCGCGCGCACGACACTCGTCACCCTCGTGGTCGGCGCAGCGCTCACCGCCGGCCTGGCCGGCTGTCGCGACAGCGGGTCCGAGGGCGCCGGCGGCAGCTCGGCACCGCCCACGCCGGTCGTCTCCCCGTCGTCCGCGGAGCCGACGCCCACCACGGCCGCGCCGTCCGCCACGGTCCCGGCAAGGGTCTCGGTCGCGGGCACGGTCGCCTCGGACCTCGAGGTCCCCTGGGGCGTGACGTTCCTGCCCGACGGGGCCGCGCTGGTAGCCGAGCGCGACACCGCCCGGCTGCTGCGGGTCGGCCCCGACGGCGCCGTCGCCCGGCTGGGCGTCGTCCCGGGGGTGCGCCACGGCGGGGAGGGCGGCCTGCTCGGCCTGGCCGTGTC
>JALOLN010000272.1 GCA_025455945.1 Actinomycetes bacterium | reverse complement strand
CGCTGCGCCCAGGCCACCGCCTCCGGCCGGGCTGCCGCGGCCCAGCTGCGGACACGGTCCACGACCGCGGGTCGGGTGCGGACGGTGGTCTCGCCGAGCAGCATCGGGACCACCTCGGCGAGGACGACCTCGGTGCTCGCGTCGGCCAGCACGGTGGCGGCGATCCGCTCCCGGTTGGCTCGCGCCGGGGCTGGGTCGGCCCCGGCCTTGGTGTCCACCAGCACGCGCCGTGCCGAAGCCGGGCAGGTCCGGGGTGTGCAGCCGGCAGGTCCACGCCAGCAGGTCGCGGACGTCGTCGTACAGCGCGGACCAGAGCGGGAAGGCGTGCAGCAGGACGACGTCGAGCACGGCGGTCACCCGCTCCTCAGGGGCTGGCGGTGAGCCCGCCGTCGACGACGAGCACCTGCCCGGTGAGGAAGGACGACGCGTCACTGGCGAGGAAGACCGCCGGCAGGGCGATCTCCTCCGGGGTCCCCCACCGGTGCATCGGCACCGTCGCGAGCAGCCCTTGCTCCGCCTCCGGCGTCGCCCGCAGGAAGTCGTTGATGTCGGTGGCCACCCACCCCGGCGCGATCGCGTTCACCCGGACGCCGGACTGCGCCCACTCCACAGCCAGGGACCGGGTGAGCGAGACGATCGCCGCCTTCGCCGCGGCGTAGTGCGCCATCCCCGGCGCGCTGGTCACTCCGGCGACGCTGGCCAGGTTGATGACCGAGCCCGAGCCCCGCTCCAGCAGGTGCGGGCCGACCGCCTGGATGACGTGCACCGTGGAGTCCACGTTGAGCCGCTGGACCTTCTCCCAGCCGCTGAAGCGCATCGCGACCAGGGGGCTCATGAAGTTGTTGCCGCCGGCGTTGTTGACCACGGCGTCGAGGTGGCCGAGGCCCGCGATCGCGGCGGCGACGGCCTTGTGGATCGCTGCCGGGTCCATGACGTCCGCCGGCACGACGACGGCGCGCCGGCCGTGCCCCTCGACCACCGCCGCCACCTCGCGCAGCAGCGCCTCGTTGCGGGCCAGCAGCGCGACGTCGGCCCCGGCCGCCGCGTACGCCTCGGCGATGGCCCGCCCGATCCCGCGGGAGGCCCCGGTCACCAGCGCGGTCTTCCCCTGCAGATCGATCGTCACTGCCGGCCTCCTGTCAGGTCGTTCCAGGTCTCGTACGGACCCTCCCACGTCGTGGGCAGCGGCGCCGCACCGGGGGCCACCCGGGCGACCACCTCGTCGAGCACCTGCCGGACCGCCGGCTCGCCGACCCACAGGTGGCGCCCACCGGCCACCGCGACGACCTCGGCCTGGGGTACCCGGGCGAACCGCCGCCGCGCCTCGTCCGGGCGCAGGTAGTCGTCGAGCTCGGGGACGACGGCGACGAGCGGCTTGCTCGAGCGGGCCCAGACGTCGAGGTCCTCGTCACCGGCGTACTTCAGCGGCGGGGAGAGCAGGACGGCTCCCTCGACCGCCGGGTCGCAGCCGTAGCGCAGCGCGAGGTCGGTGCCGAACGACCAGCCGAGCAGCCACACCCGGGGCAGGTCGTGGTGCTCGGCGTGGTCCAGCGCCGCCGCGACGTCGTACCGCTCGCCCCGGGCGGCGTCGAACTCGCCCTCGGACCGGCCTGCGGCGGAGCGGGTGCCCCGCGTGTTGAAGCGCAGGACGGCGAGCCCCGCGAGCGCTGGCAGCCGCCAGGCAGCCTTGCGCAGCACGTGGCTGTCCATCATCCCGCCGTGGGTGGGCAGCGGGTGCAGGCACACCAGGGTGCCGACGGGGTCCCGGTGGAGCGGCCGGGCCAGCTCACCGACGAGGGCCAGCCCGTCCGCGGTGTGCAGCGTGACCCGCTCGCGGTGTGCGGGCAGCACCGTGTTCGCCCTGATCTCCGTCATCGCGGTCAGTACCTCGGGGCGCCCCGGCTGCGCCGCGTCCGGGGCCGGCGGCGGGCCCGCGCCGCCCAGCACGCGGTGTGCCAGTGCCGCCGGTCGGCCAGCCGCCCGGTCGGGTCCGTGCCTGCTGACGGGTCCACGTCGTCCGGCCCGTCGGCGGGCCAGGCCACGACGTGGGGGGTGGCCGGGCGGATCTCCTGGTCGCAGCCGGGACAGCGGTAGGCCTTGGTCGCCGCGCTCCCGGTGACCGGGCGCACGACCCACGTGCCGTCTGGGTGCTCCTCGACCCGCTCCACGGCGACCAGGGTAGGCGCGGGCAGGATGGGGGGATGCACCTGTTCGCCAGCGACAACGCCTCGGGCGTGCACCCGGACATCCTCGCTGCGGTCGTGGCCGCCAACGACGGGCACGCGCTCGCCTACGGCGACGACCCATGGACCGCCCGGGCCACCGCCGCGCTGCGCGATCTCCTGGGCGACGTCGAGGTGCTCCTCGTGTGGGGCGGCACCGGGGGCAACGTCGTCGGGCTGCAGACGATGCTGGGCCCGCAGCACGCCGTGCTGTGCCCGGACACCGCCCACATCGCCGTCGACGAGTGCGGCGCCCCGGAGCGGTTCACCGGGTGCAAGCTCGTCGACCTGCCCACGGTGGACGGCAAGCTCCGCCCCGAACAGGTGCTCGCCCGCCTCGGCGGCTTGGGAGACCAGCACCACGTCCAGCCCCGGGTCGTCTCGATCACCCAGGCGACGGAGGTGGGCACCGTCTACTCCCCCGACGAGGTGGCCGCGCTCGCAGAGGCCGCCCACACCCACGGGCTGCTCCTCCACATGGACGGCGCCCGGCTGGCCAACGCCGCGGTCGCCCTCGACGTCGCCGTGCGGACGTTCACCACGGACGCCGGCGTCGACGTGCTGACCTTCGGCGCCACCAAGAACGCCGGGATGTATGGGGAGGCCGTGGTCTGGCTGCGCCCGGAGCTGGCCGCGGCCGCCCGGTTCGTGCGCAAGCAGGCCGGCCAGCTGCCGTCCAAGCAGCGCTTCGTCGCGGCGCAGCTCGAGGCCGCCCTGCACGACGGGCTGTGGCTGCGGACCGCCGCGCACGCTAACACGATGGCCGCGCTGCTGGCCGACGCCGTCCGGGACGTCCCCGGCGTCGAGCTGGTCCGCGAGCCGCAGACCAACGCGGTGTTCGCCCGCCTGCCCCAGGCGGCGATCCCCCGGCTGCAGCAGGAGGCGCCGTTCTACGTCTGGGACGAGCCCACCGGGGAGGTGCGCTGGATGTGCTCGTGGGACACCACGCCCGAGGCCGTGGCCGAGTTCGCCGCCGCCGTGGCGCGCGCCGTCACCCCCTCAGCATCAAGGGACCCTTGAGGCGAATAGATCGCCCTCCGGCGCCCTTCACAGGCGCCA
>JALOLN010000271.1 GCA_025455945.1 Actinomycetes bacterium | reverse complement strand
CCGGACGCCGGCCGCCCCCGCCGGTTCAGCTACCCGCCCAACCTCCTCGTGGTGGACGGCGGCCCGCCGCAGGTCGCCGCCGCACAGCGAGCCCTCGACGACGTGGGGGTCGACGACGTCGCGCTCGTCGGCCTGGCCAAGCGCCTGGAGGAGGTGTGGCGGCCCGGGGACCCCGACCCCGTCGTCCTGCCCCGCACCAGCGAGGGGCTGTTCCTGCTCCAGCGGGTGCGCGACGAGGCGCACCGGTTCGCGATCCGGTACCACCGGAGCAAGCGGTCGCGGAGCATGGTCGAGTCGGCCCTGGACGGCGTCCCCGGACTGGGGGCCACCCGCCGGGCGGCGCTGCTGCGGCACTTCGGCTCGCTCAAGCGGCTGCGGGCCGCCACGCCCGAGGAGGTGGCCGAGGTGCCCGGCATCGGGCCGCGGACGGCGGAGGCGGTCGTGCGGGCGCTGGCCGCGGCCTCCGCCGCCCCGTCCGGGGCACAACCCGCCGTCAACGTCACGACGGGTGAGATCCTCGACTGACCCCGCCCCGAGGAGACCGCGTTGGACACCCCCCGCGACAGCACCCGTGAGCCCGGCACGCTGCCGGAGCTGACGATCCTCACCGGCATGTCCGGGGCCGGGCGCAGCACGGCGGCGAAGTGCCTGGAGGACCTCGGCTGGTTCGTCGTGGACAACCTGCCGCCCGGTCTGCTCCCGCCCATGATCGAGCTGGCCGGGCACACCCACGGCTCGGTGCCCCGGATCGCCGTCGTCATCGACGTGCGCAGCCGGTCGTTCTCCACGGACCTCGAGGCCGCCCTCGGCCAGCTCACCGCCGCCGCGGTCGACCCGCGGATCGTCTTCCTCGAGGCGAGCGACAGCGCACTGGTCCGCCGCTTCGAGAACGTCCGCCGGATGCACCCGCTGCAGGGCGACGGCCGGATCGTCGACGGCATCGCCAAGGAGCGGGTGCTGCTCGGTGACCTCCGCGCGGCGGCCGACCTGGTGATCGACACCTCCGACCTCAACGTGCACCAGCTGCGCGCCAAGATCGAGCAGGCGTTCGAGGACGGCGGGCGGCCGGCCCTGCACGCCACCGTCGTGTCGTTCGGGTTCAAGTACGGGCTCCCCGTCGACGCCGACCTCGTCATCGACGTCCGGTTCCTGCCGAACCCGCACTGGGTGCCCGAGCTGCGCCCACAGACCGGGCTCGACCCGGCCGTCGCCGAGCACGTGCTCGGCAACCCCGACGCCCAGGAGCTGCTGTCCCGCTACGAGTCGGTGCTGCGCCTGGTCGCCCCCGGCTACCTGCGCGAGGGCAAGCGCTACCTGACCCTGGCCGTCGGGTGCACCGGCGGCAAGCACCGCAGCGTCGCCCTCGCCGAGGAGGTCGGCCGCCGGCTGCGCGCCAGCGGGGTGGCCACCCAGGTCGTGCACCGGGACCTCGGCCGCGAATGACGCCGAAGGTCGTCGCGCTCGGCGGGGGGCACGGGCTGGCGGCCTCCCTCGCCGCGCTGCGCCGTGTCACCGACCAGCTCACCGCGGTGGTCACCGTCGCCGACGACGGCGGCTCCAGCGGCCGGCTGCGCCGCGAGTTCGGCTGCCTGCCGCCCGGCGACCTGCGGATGGCCCTGTCGGCGCTGTGCGGCGACGACGACTGGGGGCGGCTGTGGCGCGAGGTGGTGCAGCACCGCTTCAGCAGCACCGGGGACCTCGACGGTCACGCGGTGGGCAACCTGCTCATCGTCGCCCTGTGGGAGCTGCTCGGCGACGCCGTGGCCGGCCTCGACCACGTCGCCCGGCTGCTCGGGGCCCAGGGCCGGGTCCTGCCGATGTCGCTCACCCCCATCGACATCGCGGCGGAGGTGCTGTTCGAGGGGCAGGTCGACCCCGAGTACGTCCACGGTCAGGTGGAGGTCGCCACCACCCCGGGGCGCGTCGTGGCCATCCACCTCGAGCCGCCCGGCCCCCCCGGCTGCCCCGAGGCGGTGCAGGCGGTCGACGAGGCCGACTGGGTGGTGCTCGGACCCGGGTCGTGGTTCACCAGCGTGCTGCCGCACCTGCTGGTGCCGGACCTGCGGGCCGCGCTCATGCGCACCCCGGCGCAGCGGCTGGTGGCGCTGAACCTCGTGTCGCAGCCCGGCGAGACGGAGGGCTTCTCGCCGGAGACGCACCTCGACGTCCTCGTCGCGCACGCCCCCGACCTGCGGCTGGACGTCGTCCTGGCCGACGAGCGGACCACCGTCGACCCCGACCGGCTCCGCCGCGTGACCCAGGCGCTGGGCGCCGAGCTCGTCCTGGCTCCGGTCGCCGCCCCCGACGGCACCCCTCGTCACGACCCCACCCTGCTGGGCGCGGCCTACGCCGCGGTCATGACGCGTGGCAGGATCGGCCCATGGCGATGACCGCAGCGGTCAAGGACGAGCTGGCGCGGCTCAGCGTCTCCAGGCCCTGCTGCCGCAAGGCCGAGGTCTCGGCCACGCTGCGCTTCGCCGGCGGCCTGCACATCGTGGCCGGGCGGATCGTCGTCGAAGCCGAGCTGGACACCGGTGCCGCGGCCCGCCGGCTGCGCCGGGAGATCGCCGAGGTGTTCGGCCAGGTCAGCGAGGTCGTCGTCGTCTCCCCGTCCGGGCTGCGCCGGGGCAACCGGTACGTCGTGCGCGTGGTGAAGGACGGCGAGGCGCTGGCCCGGCAGACCGGGCTGCTCGACGGCCGCGGCCGGCCGGTGCGGGGGCTGCCCCCGCAGGTGGTCGCCGGCTCCACCTGCGACGCGGAGGCCGCCTGGCGCGGCGCCTTCCTCGCGCACGGCTCGCTCACCGAGCCGGGCCGCTCGTCGTCCCTGGAGGTCACCTGCCCCGGGCCCGAGGCCGCGCTCGCCCTCGTCGGCGCCGCCCGCCGGCTCGGCCTGCCGGCGAAGGCGCGCGAGGTCCGCGGGGTGGACCGCGTCGTCGTGCGCGACGGCGACGCGATCGGCGCGCTGCTCACCCGGATGGGCGCCCACGAGAGCGTGCTGGCCTGGGAGGAGCGGCGGATGCGCCGCGAGGTCCGGGCCACGGCGAACCGGCTGGCCAAC
>JALOLN010000270.1 GCA_025455945.1 Actinomycetes bacterium | reverse complement strand
TGGACGAACGGCGGCCGGACCACGCGCATCGACGAGGGCCGGCCCCGGACGTCGACGCTCACCAGGTCGCCCTCGGCCACGGTGCGGTCGAGCAGCGCCAGGCCGATCCCCTGCCGCAGGGTGGGCGAGAAGGTGCCGCTGGTGACCACGCCGACCGGCGCGCCGTCGGCTCCGGCGACCGCCATGTGCGGACGGGGGATCCCCCGGTCCTCGGCGCGCAGCCCCCACAGCAGCCGGGCGGCCCCCGCCGTCCGCTCCGCCACCAGCGCCGCCCGCCCCCAGAACGCCGGCTTGGTCCAGCCGACCGCCCAGCCGAGCCGCGCCTGCACCGGCGTGATCTCCCTCGAGAGGTCCTGGCCGTGCAACGGGTACCCCATCTCGGTCCGCAGCGTGTCCCGTGCGCCCAGCCCGCACGGGCGGACGCCGTACGGGCGGCCGAGCACCAGCAGCGCGTCCCACAGGTCCGCGGCGTCGGCCCAGCGCGGGAGCAGCTCGTAGCCCAGCTCCCCGGTGTACCCGGTCCGGCACACCACGACCGGCCGCTCGTCCCACTCCGCGTCCACGAACGACATGTACGGCAGCGACGTCGGCAGCCCCATGGCGTCGAGCAGGTCGGCCGAGCGCGGCCCCTGCACCGCCAGGACGGCCAGCTCCTCGTGCCGGCTCTCGACCCGCACCCCCGCCGGGGCGGCCGCCGCCAGCCGGCGCACCACCTCGGCGGTGTTCGCCGCGTTCGGGACGAGGAAGACCTCGTCGTCCCCGCGCAGGTAGACGATGAGGTCGTCGACGACACCGCCGGACTCGTCGCAGCACACCGTGTACTGCGCCTGGCCCGGGACGATCCGGCCCAGGTCGTTGGTCAGCGTCGCGTTGACGAACTCCCGCGCCCCCGGACCCTGCACGCTGGCCTTGCCCAAGTGGGAGACGTCGAAGACCCCCACCTGCTCCCGGACGGCGGCGTGCTCCTTCAGCACGCCGCCACCGGGGTACTCGATGGGCATCTCCCACCCGCCGAAGTCGGCGAGCTTCGCGTCGAGGGCCGAGTGCCGGCTGTGCAGCGGCGAGCGCCTCAGGTCGTCGGTCGTCATGGCCGGGGACGCTACTAGGCTGCGCGGGGAGCAGCCCCCTCCACCCCACCCGCCGGCCGAGGAGCGCCACCGTGACCACGTCCAGCCTGTCCGCCAACCCCGCCGTCGAGATCGCCGCGGATGCCCTGGTCGTGGCCATCGCCTCGACCGACAAGGGCCCGGTGCTGGTCCCCGGCTCGGACACCGGCACCCAGACCCGCCGGGCGCTGGCCGGGCTGGGCCCGACCCTGGTCTCCCTCGGTGCCACCGGAGCCGCCGACGAGGTCTTCCTGCTCCCGGCCCCCACGGGGGTGGCGGCGGGACTCCTGGTCGCGACCGGCATCGGCAAGCGGTCCCGCCGCTACGACGCCGAACGGCTGCGGCGCGCCGCGGGCGCGGCGGCGCGTGCCCTGCCGGGGCGCGGCAAGGTCGTGCTCGCGCTGCCGGCCGGGACTCCGGAGGAGGTCGAGGCGGTCACCCAGGGCGCCCTGCTCGGCGGATACACGTTCCACCGCTTCCGGCACATGTCGGCGGAGAAGGCCAAGCCGGGCCCGGGGGCGTTCGTCGTCGCCACCGAGTCCGCCGCTGACCGGCCGGTGAAGCGGGCCCTGTCCCACGCCCAGGCGGTCGCGGACGCCGTGGCCTTCGCGCGGGACCTCGTCAACACCCCGCCCTCGCACCTGGTCCCGGCGCACTTCGCGGACCTGGCCGCGGACGCCGCGCGCCGCGCCGGGCTCGCCGTCACCGTGCTCGACGAGCAGGCCCTGCGCAAGGGCGGCTACGGGGGCATCCTCGGGGTCGGCCAGGGCTCGGCGAACCCGCCCCGGCTGGTGCGCATCGAGTACCGCCACCCCAAGGCCTCCCGCCACCTGGCCCTCGTAGGCAAGGGCATCACGTTCGACACCGGCGGGATCTCGATCAAGCCGGCCCAGGGCATGGAGGCCATGAAGTCGGACATGGGCGGTGCCGCCGCGGTGGTGGCGGCCATGACCGCCATCGCCCGGGTCAAGCCCGCGGTCGACGTCACCGGGTGGGCGCCGATGGCCGAGAACATGCCCTCCGGGACGGCGCAGCGGCCCTCCGACGTGCTCACGACCTACGGCGGACGGACCGTGGAGGTTCTCAACACCGACGCCGAGGGGCGGCTGATCCTGGCCGACGCGCTGGTCGCGGCCGGTGCCGAGGACCCCGACCTCGTCGTGGACGCCGCCACGCTCACCGGCGCGCAGGTCGTTGCGCTCGGCGCCCGGACGTCGGCGGTCATGAGCAACGACGATGCGGTCCGGACGAAGGTGCACGACGCCGCGACCCGCGCCGGCGAGGCGATGTGGCCGATGCCCCTGCCCGAGGAGCTGCGCAAGGGCCTGGACTCGGCCGTCGCCGACATCGCCAACCTGGACTGGGCACGGCAGGGGGGCATGCTCTCGGCGGGGGTCTTCCTCGCCGAGTTCGTCAAGCCCGGCCTGCGCTGGGCGCACCTGGACATCGCGGGGCCGGCCTTCAACAGCGGGCAGCCCTACGGCTACACGCCGAAGGGCGGGACCGGGGCGGCGGTGCGGACGTTCGTGCAGCTCGCCGAGGACCTCGCCGACGGCCGGATCTGACACCACCGACGCACGACGGTGCGGGCGACCGCCCGGGCCGTAGTGCGGACGGGTGAACGTCGTGGCGATCTGTAGCCAGCACCCGGCGTGGGGTGCTGTCCTGGTCCCTGGTCGACGTTGTGGAGGGGAACGCGATGCGCGCTCTGATCATCAAGGCCCTGCCGATCGCGCTGGCGTCCGTGGTCGTCGTCGGGGGCTCCGCCCTCGCCCTGCCGGGCGGCTCGCTCAGCGATCCCTCCCCGGAGGTGGTCGCACTCTCGGACCCGAGCGACCCGGCCGACCCGGCTGCCGCCGCGGACCCGGCTGACCCCGCGGACCCGGCTGACCCCGCGGACCCGGCTGACCCCGCGGACCCGGGTGACGCCGCGGACCCGGCTGACCCCGCGGACCCGGCTGACCCCGCC
>JALOLN010000071.1 GCA_025455945.1 Actinomycetes bacterium | reverse complement strand
AGGGCCGGGGGGCCGAGCACATCATCAGCAAGATCCTCATCGAGCCGGGCGACGTGGTCCCCGGGAACATGTACTTCACGACGACCCGACTGCACCAGGAGCTCGCCGGGGGGCGGTTCGTCGACGTCATCTGCGACGAGGCGCACCGGCCGGCCAGCACCCACCCCTTCAAGGGGGACGTCGACCTCACCAAGCTCGCCGCCGTCGTCGCCGAGGTGGGCGCGGAGCGGGTCCCCTACGTCAGCCTGGCCACCACCGTGAACATGGCCGGGGGCCAGCCGGTGAGCCTGGCCAACATCAAGGCGCTGCGGGCGTTCTGCAGCGACCGAGGGATCCCGCTCTACCTGGACAAGACGCGCATCGCCGAGAACGCGTGGTTCGTCAAGCAGCGCGAGCCCGGCTACGCCGACCGCAGCGTCGCCTCGATCGTCCGCGAGATCTGCGACCTCACCGATGGCGCCTGGTTCAGCGGCAAGAAGGACGCGCTGGTGAACATCGGCGGATACCTCGCCGTCCGTGACCCGAAGGTGTTCGAGCAGGCGTGCAACCTCTGCGTCGTGTACGAGGGTCTGCACACCTACGGCGGCATGGCCGGGCGGGACATGGAGGCGATGGCCCAGGGGATCCGGGAGAGCCTCGAGGAGGACTACCTGCACTCCCGGGTCGGCCAGGTCGAGTACCTCGGCAACGCGCTGGCCGCCGAGGGGGTGCCGATCGTGCTGCCGATCGGTGGGCACGCGGTCTTCCTCGACGCGGCCTCGTTCTTCGACCACCTGCCCCAGGACGCCTTCCCCGCGCAGCGGCTCGCGGGGGAGCTGTACCTGGAGGCCGGCGTCCGGTCGATGGAGCGCGGCATCGTCTCCGCGGGCCGGGACCCCGTCACCGGCGAGCACCACAGGCCGCGGCTGGAGCTGGTCCGACTGGCCCTGCCCCGACGCGTGTACACGCAGGCGCACCTCGACGTCACGGCCGAGGCGGTTATCGAGGTCTTCGAGCGGCGGGCCGCGGTCCGTGGGCTGGAGATGGTCTTCGAGCCCACCTACCTGCGGTTCTTCCAGGCCCGGTTCCGCCCCCTGTAGCCCTCAGCCGACCACCTGGTCGGTGCCGAGGACGACGTGCAGCACGGGCAGGTGCAGCTTGTGCCGCAGCCGGGTGGCCCAGTCCCGGCGCGTGAGGTCGGCCACCAGGTGCGGCTCGGTGAACACCACGACCTCGTCCGCACCGAGTTGCTCGGCGAGGGCGACGACGGCGTCCACCGGATGCTTGGGCACGACCTCGCCGTCGACCGAGGACAGCCCGGCGGACTGCAGCGCCGCGACGGTGGCGGCGAGCTCCTCGTGCGCCCGGGAGCTGAGCTGCTGCGGGGAGGACTCGGCGTCCTCGTCGTGGAGGGCGTCCCGGAAGTGGGTCTTGGCGATGTCGTCGACCGCCTCCTCGACCCCCCCGAAGTCCCCGTGGGCGGGGATGACGACGTGCACCCGGACCTCGTCGTCGCCGTGCAGGGACGCCATCCGGGCCACGTCGTGGGCGGAGAGCGTCTTCTCTGTCAGCAGCACCGTCGTGATCACGGCGCTCAGCGTAGCCCGGGCTCCGCACCGCCGCCGAGGACCGTGGCGAGGTCGAACCGGACGGGCCGCTCCAGCTGGGCGTAGGTGCACGACCGCGGGTCGCGGTCCGGCCGCCACCGGCGCCACTGCGCCGTGTGCCGGAACCGGTCGCCCTGCATGTGCTCGTAGGCCACCTCGCAGACCAGGTCGGGGCGCAGCGGCACCCACGACAGGTCCTTGGTGGCGTTCCACCGGGAGACCGCCCCCGGTCGCCGCTCCCCGGCGGAGGTCTGGTCCTGGCTGGCCCAGTCCGCCCAGGGGTGCCCCTCGAGAGACTCCGGGCGGTACGGCGCAAGCTCGTCCACCAGCTCGCGGCGGCGGGCCATCGGGAACGCACCGCACACCCCGACGTGCTGCAGCGAGCCCGCGTCGTCGTACAGGCCGAGGAGCAGCGAGCCCACGACCGGTCCCGAGGCGTGCCAGCGGAACCCGGCGACGACGCAGTCGGCGGTCCGCTCGTGCTTCACCTTGACCATCACCCGCTGGTCGGGGCGGTACGGCAGGTCCAGCGGCTTGGCGACCACGCCGTCCAGCCCTGCCCCCTCGAACACCTCGAACCAGCGCCGGGCGACCACCGGGTCGTCCGTGGCCGGGGTGAGGAACACCGGGGGCTCGGCGGACTCGAGGGCCGCCTCCAGCAGCCCCCGCCGGGTGCGGAACGGCTCCCCGACCAGGGAGCGGTCGTCGAGGGCCAGCAGGTCGAAGGCGACCAGTGCCGCCGGGGTCTCCGCCGCGAGCCGGCGCACCCGTGACGCGGCCGGGTGCAGCCGGGCCTGCAGCGCGTCGAAGTCCAGCCGGTCCCCGCGGGCGATGACCAGCTCGCCGTCGACCACGCAACGCGGCGGGAGCTGCGCCCGCACGGCGTCGACGACCTCGGGGAAGTAGCGGGTCAGCGGCCGCTCGTTGCGGCTGCCGAGCTCCACCTCGTCGCCGTCGCGGAAGACGATGCAGCGGAAGCCGTCCCACTTGGGCTCGTAGAGCAGGCCGCCCGGCGTCGCCGACGGCTCCGGCACGGCGGGCGCCGACCTGGCGAGCATGGGCCGCAGCGGCGGCATGACGGGCAGGCGCACGGCGACGACCGGTCAGCGCCGGGCGGCGCGCCGCCGCCAGAGCAGGGCGCCGCTGGCCATCCCGCCGAGGAAGACCAGCAGCAGGGCCACCCACAGGCGCATGTCGAAGTCGAACCACAGCAGGTTCACCGTGGCCGTCTCGCGGTTCTGCACGATGAACAGGACGGCGACGGCGATGAGCACCAGCGCGAGGACCAGGCGGGGCGTGACCTTGGGCCTCGACGACGTCGGACCAGGCTGTGACATGGGGCCTCCAGGGGTGGGTGCTCGGCTGCCGAGCCTACGGCCGCCACCGCCGGAGCGGCACTCAGTCGCGCCGCACGACGTAGCGGGCGAACAGCGCGCCGTCCTCCTCGAGGAGGTGGTCCAGCCGCAACGGCACCGGGGGCAGCAGCGGCGGGCCGGCGAGCGCCCGGGGCCCCTCGCCCGAGGCGAGGAGGGGGGCGATGGTCAGGCACAGCTCGTCGAGCAGCCCGGCGGCCGCGAGCTGTCCGAGCAGCCGCGGCCCCCCCTCGCACAGCAGCCGACGGTGCCCCCGCTCCGCGAGCGCCGCGACGGCCAGGGCCGGGTCGACCCGGTCCACGCCGCACACGACCACGTCGGCCACGGCCCGGGCCGCAGCGAGCCGCTCGGCCGGCACCGCGGCCGTGGTCAGGACGACGGTGCGCGGCCCGGTCCCGGCCAGCAGCGGCGCGGACAGGTCCAGGTCGAGCCGGCCGCTGACCACGGCGATCGGCAGCCGCGCCGGCCGGTAGCCCTCCGCCCGCACCGTGCCCGCACCCACGACGACGACGTCGGCGAGGTCGCGCAGGAGGTGGAACACCCGCCGGTCCGCCGGGGAGGACAGCGTGCCCGACAACCCGTCCGCAGCGGTGGCGGCGCCGTCGGCGGACGCGACCATGTTGGCCCGCAGCCAGCGCGCCCGCCCCGCCGGGTAGGCGTAGGCGTCGGCGAGGTCGACCTCGTCGGCCGGGTCCGGGAGCAGGCGCCGCATGCCGGCGATCCTGCCACGCCTCGTACGCTGGCCACCGTGCCCGAGCCCGCCCGTCTGGTCGACCACCGGCCGACCGTCGAGGCGGATCGGCTGGTGGGTGCGATGGTGCCCCCGCCCCGGTTCGACGCGGTGCGCTTCGCCACCTACCTGCCCGACCCGGCCCAGCCCAGCCAGGCGGCCGCGGTGGCTGCCCTGCAGGCTTTCGCGTCCCGGCTGGCGGCCCCCGAGCCCGGCGGCCGGCGCTGGTTCCGCCGGGCTCCGGCGCCGCCGGAGGGCCGGCCGGGCATCTACCTCGACGGCGGGTTCGGGGTGGGAAAGACCCACCTGCTGGCCTCCCTGTGGCACGCCGCGCCGGCCCCCAAGGCGTTCGGGACGTTCGTCGAGCTCACCCACCTGGTGGGGGCCCTGGGCTTCCAGGGGGCCGTGGCCGCGCTCGCCGGGCACCGTCTGCTGTGCGTCGACGAGTTCGAGCTGGACGACCCCGGGGACACGGTGCTGATGTCCACGCTGCTGGGCCGGCTGACCGAGGCGGGGGTACGGCTGGCGGCGACGTCGAACACGCTGCCGGACGCCCTGGGCGAGGGACGGTTCGCCGCCGACGACTTCCTGCGCGAGATCCAGTCGCTGTCGGCGCAGTTCGACGTCGTGCGCATCGACGGGGAGGACTACCGGCACCGTGGCCTGCCCCCGGCCCCGGCGCCCTTCGACGACGCCGCTGTGGAGGCGTTCGCCCGGTCGACCCGCGGGGCGACGCTGGACGACTTCGGCGCCCTGCTGGGGCACCTGGCCACGGTGCACCCCAGCCGGTACGGCGCGCTGCTGGACGGCGTGGACGCGGTGGCGCTGCGCGGCGTCCGGCCGGTGCCGGACCAGGCCGTGGCGCTGCGCCTGGTGGTGCTGGCCGACCGGCTGTACGACAGGGACATCCCCGTGGTGGCGTCCGGCTGCCCCTTCGACCAGGTGTTCGGGCCGGAGCTGCTCGCCGGCGGCTACCGCAAGAAGTACCGCCGCGCGGTCTCGCGGCTGGTGGCGCTGGCCAGGGAGGGCGAGGGCTACGACCCGCCCGAGCTCAGCCGCTGACCTGGACCACCGCGACCGACCTCCCCGCCAGCCGCAGCCCGCCGGGCAGCGGCTCGGCCGTGCCCGAGGTCAGCACGACGCGGCCGACCGGTGCCGTGACGGGGACCACCTGGGGTTCCTCGGCCAGGTTGACGACCACCCGGAAGCCGCCCCGGGCCATGACCAGCCAGCGCGCCGACTCGTCGGTGCGGACGTCGACGGTGTCCAGCCGGGGGTCGCGCAGGTCCGGCTCGGCCCGGCGCAGCGCGATGAGCGCCCGGTACCACGCGTGCAGCCGGGCGTGCGGCTGCCTGCCCACCTCCGCCCAGTCCAGCACGCTGGCTGCGCGGGTGCTGGGGTCCTGCGGGTCCGGGACGTCGGTGTCCGTCCAGCCGTGGGTGGCGAACTCGGCGCGCCGGCCGTCCGTGACCCGGGCACCGGTGTCGGCGTCCGGGAAGGAGGTGAAGAACTGCCAGGGCGTGCTCGCCCCCCACTCCTCGCCCATGAACAGCATCGGGGTGAAGACCGACGTGAGTACCAGCGCGGCGCCGATCTCGGCGAGGCCGGCCGGCACGAGCTGGCCGATGCGCTCACCCTGTGCCCGGTTGCCCACCTGGTCGTGGGTCTGCACGGCGACGACGAAGCGGTGTCCCGGCGTCGTCGCCCGGTCCACCGGCCGCCCGTGGGTACGGCCGCGGAACGTCGACCACGTCCCGGCGTGCACGAACGCGGCGCTGAGGGCGTGGCCGAGGGTCGAGAGGGCCCCGAAGTCCGCGTAGTAGCCCTGGCGTTCGCCGGTGAGCAGAGCGTGCACGCTGTGGTGAACGTCGTCGTCCCACTGCGCGGTGATGCCGAGCCCGTGCTCCTCGACGGGTGCGACCAGGCGGGGGTCGTTGCGGTCGGACTCGGCGACCAGCGACAGCGGCCGCCCCAGCTCGGCCGCAAGCGCCGCCACCACGGTCGAGAGCTCCTCGAGGAACGACAGCGCCCGGTCGTCGTAGAGCGCGTGCACGGCGTCCAGTCGCAGCCCGTCGAGGTGGAAGTGGCGCAGCAGGCACTCCGCGCCGCCCAGCAGGTAGGCCCGGACCTCGTCGGAGCCCGCCCGGTCCAGGTTCACCGCCGGTCCCCACGGCGTCGAGTGATCGGTCGTCTCGTAGGGGCCGTAGCGGTTGAGGTAGTTGCCCGACGGACCCAGGTGGTTGTGGACGACGTCCAGCAGCACGCCGAGGCCGCGGGCGTGGCAGGCGTCGACGAAGCGCTTGAGGCCGTCCGGGCCGCCGTACGGCTCGTGCACCGACCAGGGGGCCACTCCGTCGTACCCCCATCCGTGCGTGCCGTCGAAGGCGGCGACGGGCATGAGCTCGACGAGGTCGACGCCCAGGTCGACCAGGTGGTCGAGGTGGCCGATCGCGGCGTCGAAGGTGCCCTCGGCGGTGAAGGTCCCCACGTGCAGCTCGTAGAGCACCGACCCGGCCAGCGGGCGACCGGTCCAGCCGGCGTCCTCCCACGCGAACCGGTCGTGGTCGTAGTGCCGGGTCAGGGCGTGCACACCGTCGGGCAGCCACACCGACCGCGGGTCGGGTAGCGGCTCCCCGTCGTCCAGGCTGAAGCCGTACGCCGTGCCGTGCGCCAGACCGGGGACGTCGACGGACCACCAGCCGGAGGTCGCGTCGGTGGGCGGGTCCGGCACCATCGGCTGCCGCTGCCGCTGCCGCTGCCGCTGCCCGGCCTCGGACCCGGTGATCAGGTGGACGGAGGTGGCGTACGGGGCCCAGACGCGGATGCGGCGGGTGGGCCCTCCCTCGGTCGGCACGAGGCCTACCCTCGCACAGGCGATCACCCCGCCCGACACCTGACTGGGAGTGCCGATGGGCAAGAAGGGCAAGGACAAGGAGCGCCGGAAGCGGGACCGCTCAGCGGAGGTGGTCGCGCCGCCACCCCGGGTCTCGGACCGGCTTCGAGTGCCCCTGGGGCCGGTCGACCTGTCCGCGGTGAGCACCGCCCCCGGTGCGGGGCCGACGGACCGCGAGGCCGCCGAGCGCGCCGTGGCCGAGCTCGCGCCGCGCCTGGCCGCGCTGCAGGAGCAGCTCTTCGCGCACGGTCGCAGCGGGGGCACGCGGCGGCTGCTGCTCGTCTGCCAGGGGATGGACACCTCGGGCAAGGGCGGGGTGATGGAGCACGTCGTCGGGCTGATGGACCCCCAGGGCTGCGACATCACGTCGTTCAAGGCGCCGACACCCGAGGAGCTCGAGCACGACTTCCTGTGGCGCATCCGCCGGCGGGTCCCCGAGGCCGGCATCGTCGGCGTGTTCGACCGCTCGCACTACGAGGACGTGCTCATCGCCCGGGTCCGCTCCCTGGTCCCGCGGGCGACCGTGGGCCGGCGCTACGGGCAGATCAACCGGTTCGAGAAGCAGCTCACCGACTCCGGCGTCAGCCTGGTCAAGGTCATGCTGCACATCTCCGCGGACGAGCAGAAGCAGCGCCTGCTGGACCGGCTGGACGACCCGACGAAGCACTGGAAGTACAACCCTGGGGACGTCGACGAGCGGGCCCGGTGGGCCGACTACCAGCAGGCCTACGAGCTGGCCCTGGGCAAGTGCTCGACCGAGCACGCGCCGTGGTACGTCGTCCCCGCGGATGCCAAGTGGTACCGCAACTGGGCGATCACCAGCCTGCTCGTGGAGCACCTCGAGGCGATGGACCTCCAGTGGCCCCCGGCGGACTTCGACGTGGCCGCCGAGCGCGCCCGCGTCGAGGCCAGCTGACCCGTCGGCCGTGCCCCGGTCACCGGGTGAGCAGCGCCACCGGGAGGTCGGCGAGCAGGACACCGACGCGGACCCGCCCGCCGTCGTGGGTGCGGCAGGTCAGCAGGTCCGTCCAGTGGCCGGCGGGCAGCTCGACCGTCGTGGTCCGCCAGCCGTCGTACCGGGCCAGGCCGGCGGGCAGCCGGGTCGCCAGGGTCACCGCGTGGCCGCCGCGGACGAAGCCGACGAGATGCTCGGCCGCCGGCCCGACGGCCCGCACCGGCTCGTAGCCGCCGTCCGGGCCGAACCAGGCAGGGTGGTCGCGGCGCAGCCGCAGCGCGGTGGCCGTCAGGCGCAGCTTGGCGAGGTGCAGCACGTCGTCGTCGGCGAGGTCACCCGGGGGCGGCCCCTCGTCCGCCCGCGCGAGCGCCGCGGCCAGGCGCTGCCAGCCCACCGGCCTCCGGTTGTCGGGGTCCACGAGGGAGCGGTCGACCGCCTCGCAGCCCTGGTACACGTCTGGGATCCCCGGCATCGTGAGCGCGACCAGCTTCTGCCCGAGGGTGTTCACCGCGGCGAGGCCGGCGGTCCGCCCGACGAACGCGTCCATCCCCGCGCGCACGGCCGAGTCGCCGAGCAGGCCGTCGAGCCACGTGTGCGCGGCCGCCTCGTACGCCAGGTCGGGGCTCTGCCAGGAGGTACGGGTCTTCGCCTCCCGAGTGGCCTTCTCGAGGAAGGCGTGGGCTCGGTCGGCGTCGATCGGCCAGGCCCCGAGGAGGTTCTGCCAGACCAGGTACTCGGTGGGCGCGTCCGGCGCGTCCGCCTCCGCGCGGTGCGCCGACGCCAACCAGGACAGCCCCTGGACGGTGCGCTCCCAGTCGTCGGGGAGCTCGGCGAGGACGGCGAGGCGGGCCCGCACGTCCTCGGAGCGCTTGGTGTCGTGCGTCGACAGCGTCGTCATGGCCGCGGGCCAGTCCCGGTGCACCCTGGTGCAGTACGCGTGGAACTGCTCCACGGAGCAGCCGAAGACCGTCGGGTCGCCGCCGACCTCGGCGAGCGCGACCAGCGGGGCGAACCGGTAGAACGCGGTGTCCTCCACGCCCTTGGCCATCACCGGACCGCAGATCTGCTGGAACCGGACGACGAAGCGGTCCTGGTGCCGCCCTCGTCCGTAGCGGCCGAGCGCCAGGTCGTGCACCAAGTCGACCTCGGCCCCGCGGTCCGGCACGCGGGTCCGTGCGACGGCCGCTGCAGTGTCGAGCTGGTCGACGGCGGTCTGGCCGGGCGGCTCGCCGGGGACGACGTACGCGCGGTAGACGGGCATCGCGACGAGCAGCTCCACCAGGGCCGCCGCGAGCCCCACCTTGGTGTGGTCGCGCAGCCGGACGTCGTCCTGGCAGATCGCGGACGCCAGCTCGACGAGCTGGCCGAGCTCGGCCGCCAGCAGCCGGGTGGCGGCATGCCGCTTCGCCTCGACGATCGCCGCCTCGGCGTCGTCGGGCAGGGCGGTGAGCCGGGTGTGCAGGGCGCGCAGCGGACGCTCCCCGGCCGAGTCGACGAACACGCCGCCGACCATCCGCAGCGCGTCGTAGCCCGTCGTCCCCGCGCACGCCCAGTCCCCAGGAAGCCGCTCGTCGCCCTCGAGGATCTTCTCGACCACGACCCAGGCGCTGCCGGTCGCGGTGGCGAGCCGCCGCAGGTAGCCGCGCGGGTCCGCCAGCCCGTCCGGATGGTCGATGCGGAAGCCGTCGACCTTGCCCTCCCGGCCCAGCGCGACCAGCAGGGCGTGCGTGAGGGAGAACACCGCCGGGTCCTCGACGCGGACCGCCACGAGGGAGTCCACGTCGAAGAACCGGCGGTAGTTGAGCTCCTCGT
>JALOLN010000003.1 GCA_025455945.1 Actinomycetes bacterium | reverse complement strand
GGGGGCTTCGGCTCGATCGCCCAGGCGGTGCGGCTGACCGACGCCGACACCGTGGCGGTGCTGGCCAGCGGCGACCTCGGGTCCGACCAGCTGCGCCGGGTGGCCTGGGAGCTCGAGCCGACCGGGGCCGACCTGCTCGTCGCGCCGTCGCTGGTCGAGGTGGCCGGGCCACGGCTGTCGATCCGGCCCGTCTCCGGCCTGCCGCTGCTGCAGGTGGAGCAGCCGCAGTTCAGCGGTGCCCGGCGCGTCGTCAAGACGACGTTCGACCGGCTGCTCGCCCTGGGCGTCCTGCTCGTGCTCGCGCCGCTGCTGGCGACGATCGCCGTCGCGATCCGCCTCACCAGCCCCGGCCCGGCGATCTTCACCCAGCAGCGGATCGGCCGGGACGGCCGCCCCTTCACGATGTACAAGTTCCGCTCGATGGTCGCCGACGCCGAGCAGCAGCGGGAGGGCCTGCTCGACCTCAACGACCGCGACGGCCTGATGTTCAAGATGAAGGCCGACCCCCGCGTCACCCGGGTCGGCGGCTGGCTGCGCAAGTTCTCCCTGGACGAGCTGCCCCAGCTGTTCAACGTGGTGCTCGGCCAGATGTCCCTCGTCGGCCCCCGCCCGCCGCTGCCGGAGGAGGTCGAGAAGTACGCAGACGACGTGCGCCGGCGGCTGCTCGTGCCGCCGGGCGTCACCGGGCTGTGGCAGGTGAGCGGGCGTGCCGACCTCTCCTGGGAGGAGTCGGTCCGGCTCGACCTGCGCTACGTCGACAACTGGTCCCTCGCCCTCGACCTGCAGATCCTCTGGAAGACCGCGCGCGCCGTCCTCGGCGGCAGCGGGGCCTACTGAGCGGCGACGGGCTCCCGAGATGACCACCACCAGCGCTGTCGGCCTCAACCCCTCACGCAGTGTGACCGATGCCTCCCTTGTCGTGTCCGACGCCGCTGCCGCGCCCCGACCCGGAGGTTCCTTCGTGCTCACTGCTGACGCCGAGCTCGCCCGTACGCTCGCGACCGAGGCCGGGGAGCGCCTGCTCGCCGTCCGTCGCGACTACCCCGGGGACGACTCCAGCGAGCTCAAGGACATCGGCGATGCGGCGGCGCAGGAGCTGCTCGCCGCCCGGTTGGCGCAGGCGCGTCCCGGCGACGCGGTGCTGTCCGAGGAGGCGGCCGACGACCTCGGCCGGCTGACCGCGGACCGGGTGTGGATCATCGACCCGCTGGACGGCACCCGGGAGTTCTCCGAGGGTCGTGCCGACTGGGCCGTGCACGTGGCGCTGTGGGAGCGTGGGGCGCTCGCGGTCGGCGCGGTGGCTCTGCCCGGCCTCGGCGTCGTGCTCAGCACGCACCCCGCTCCCGTCGTGCCGCCCGCCGTGCCCGGAGCCCCGCTGCGGCTCGCGGTCAGCCGCACCCGCCCGCCGGCCCTGGCCGTCGCCCTGGCCGAGCGACTGGGGCTGGAGACGGTGCCGATGGGGTCCGCCGGGTTCAAGGTGGCGGCCGTCGTGCGTGGCGACGTCGACCTCTACGTGCACGCGGGCGGACAGTACGAGTGGGACTCGGCGGCCCCGGTGGCCGTCGCGCTGGCGGCCGGCCTGCACGCATCGCGGATCGACGGCAGCGCGCTGGACTACAACCAGGAGGACGTGCTCCTCCCCGACCTGGTCGTGTGCCGACCGGAGCTCGCCGATCAGGTGCTCAGGACGATCGCGGAGGTGACCGCATGACGCCGCTGGACGGCTCAGGGTTCGAGTACTCGATGTCGCAGCTGTCGCTGCTCGAGGCCGAGTCCATCCACATCATGCGCGAGGTCGTCGCGGAGATGCAGCGGCCGACGCTGCTCTTCTCCGGCGGCAAGGACTCCATCGTCATGCTGCGGATCGCCGAGAAGGCCTTCTGGCCCGCCCCGATCCCGTTCCCGGTCATGCACGTCGACACCGGGCACAACTTCCCCGAGGTGCTGGACTTCCGCGACCGCCGGGTCCAGGAGCTCGGCGTGCAGCTCATCGTCGCCTCCGTCCAGGACGCCATCGACCGAGGGCTGGTCCGTGAGGAGCCGGGCGGCTCCCGCAACCGGATCCAGACGCCGGTGCTGCTCGACGCCGTCGAGAAGTACCGCTTCGACGCGCTGTTCGGCGGGGCCCGCCGGGACGAGGAGAAGGCGCGCGCCAAGGAGCGGGTGTTCTCCTTCCGGGACGAGTTCGGCCAGTGGGACCCGAAGAACCAGCGGCCCGAGCTGTGGAGCCTCTACAACGGTCGGGTCTTCCAGGGCGAGAGCATCCGGGTCTTCCCGCTGTCGAACTGGACCGAGCTGGACGTGTGGCAGTACATCGAGCACGAGCAGCTGGAGCTGCCACCGATCTACTACGCGCACGAGCGCGAGGTCTACCTGCGCCACGGGATGGTCATGGCGGTGACGGAGCACTCCCTCCCGCGCGACCACGAGACCGTCTTCACCGCCCTGGTGCGCTACCGGACCGTGGGCGATGCCACGCTGACCGCGGCGGTCTACTCCGAGGCCGTCACGGTTCGCCAGATCGTCGACGAGGTGTCGGTGACCCGGCTCACCGAACGCGGCGCCACCCGTGGCGACGACAAGTTCAGTGAGGCCGCGATGGAGGACCGCAAGAAGGAGGGCTACTTCTGATGGACCTGCTCCGGTTCGCCACCGCAGGCTCGGTCGACGACGGCAAGAGCACCCTGATCGGGCGGCTGCTCTACGACAGCAAGGCGATCTTCGAGGACCAGCTCGAGGCGGTCGAGAAGACCAGCCGCGACCGCGGCGACGAGTACACCAACCTCGCGCTGCTCACCGACGGCCTGCGGGCCGAGCGCGAGCAGGGGATCACCATCGACGTCGCCTACCGCTACTTCGCCACCCCGAAGCGGAAGTTCATCATCGCCGACACCCCGGGGCACATCCAGTACACCCGCAACATGGTGACGGGCGCCTCGACCGCCGACCTGGCGGTCATTCTCGTCGACGCGCGCAACGGCCTGGTCGAGCAGAGCCGCCGCCACGCCTTCCTCACCACGCTGCTGCGCGTCCCGCACCTCGTGCTGGCCGTGAACAAGATGGACCTCGTCGACTACTCCGAGGAGGTCTTCGAGTCCATCCGCAGCGAGTTCGCGGCGTTCGCGACCAAGCTCAACGTCCCCGACCTGACGTTCATCCCGATGTCCGCCCTGAACGGCGACAACATCGTGACGCGCAGCGATGCCATGCCCTGGTACGACGGGCCGTCGCTGCTGCACCACCTCGAGAACGTCCACGTCGCCTCGGACCGCAACCTCGTCGACGTGCGGTTCCCCGTCCAGTACGTCGTCCGGCCGCAGTCGACCCAGTACCACGACTACCGCGGGTACGCGGGGCAGGTGGCCGGCGGGGTGCTCAAGGCCGGTGACGAGGTCGTCGTCCTGCCGTCGGGGTTCTCCACGACCATCGCCGGGATCGACACCGCGGACGGCCCGGTCGAGGAGGCCTTCCCCCCGATGTCGGTGACCATCCGGCTGGCCGACAACCTCGACGTCTCCCGCGGCGACCTCATCTGCCGGCCGAACAACCAGCCGATGGTCACCCAGGACGTCGACGCGATGGTCTGCTGGATGGACTCGGCCTCGGCGCTGCGACCGGGGCAGAAGCTGGCCATCAAGCACACCACCCGCAACGCCCGGGCGCTGGTCAAGGACCTGCAGTACCGGCTCGACGTCAACACCCTGCACCGCGACGAGGCGGCGGACGAGCTCGGGTTGAACGAGATCGGCCGGGTGCGGCTGCGCACGACCCAGCCGCTGTTCGCCGATCCCTACGGCCGCAACCGGACCACCGGCGGGTTCATCCTCATCGACGAGTCCACGAACCGGACCGTCGCCGCAGGGATGATCACGACGGCGGAGTGATTCCCTCAGGAACGGGGTCGGTCGGAGGTGGGCCGCTGCGGCAGGTAGCGGTGGCCGAGGAGCGGGCCGAGCCCGATCGCGGTGGTCAGCGCGGCGTCGCGGCGGGACAGCCTCGTCCGCCAGGCGTCGTCGACGCGCAGCCGGACGTCGCCGGTCGTGAAGCGCGACGGGTTCCCACCGATGCCGTGGCTCGACGGGAGCGTCATGAGCCCACCCTCGATCCGCAGGTGGTCGCCCAGCGCGGGGCTGAAACCGAGCCCGGCCAGGGTCCTCGCGAGCGTCTCTCGGGGGTGCTCGACGAGGTCCTCGTAGCGGACCGTCGCTGCCCGCTCGGTCGCGCGGGTGAGCCAGGCCGCTTCGGCCTCCACCAGCGTCCAGCGGGCGGCGGTCAGCCCGGCCGAGAACCGGGACATCACCGCTGCGCCGTCCGTGGTGACGTGCGGGCGGGCCACGTCGCTCTTGGCCCAGGAGTAGGCGACCCCGCGGACGTCGCGGACCAGGTGCAGCACCCGCAGGTCCAGGCCGGCGGCGTGCCGCAGGGCCAGCGCCGGTGCCGGCCACTTGCTGGAGTCCACGACGACGTCGGCTCCGGCCGCCTCGGCGATCGCGCGGTAGAGGCGGCGCTGCACGTCCTCGTACCGGGCCAGCTCCGCGCGGTAGGCGGCGCCCGCGACCGCCGGCACCGCGAGCCGGACGACGTTGCGCTGGCGGGCGACCCGGTCCTGCAGGGCGGCGACGTCGCGGACCGCCTCGGGGTCCCAGCCGCCGAAGCCCCGCCGGCCGACCTCCTGCCAGAAAGGGCAGCCCGAGAAGGGCTCGCCGCAGCCGCAGCGCTGGTCCTGGACGACGATCCGCCGGAACAGCCCGACGAGCTCACCGACGTTGACGAACCCCGGCAGGCACCCGAGGACCCGCTCGAGCAGTGTGCTCCCGGAGCGCCCGGCGCCCAGGATGTAGACGACGGCGGGGTCCCGCTCGGCCCGGGGGCCGGGTGGGGGGGTGGCGGCCGGAGGCACGGCGTCGGCTCCCAGGGTCGTGTGGTCGATGTCGCCCGCACCCTAGCCGAGGCGGGTGGGCCGTGAGGTCCCCCGATGGGGCGCAGCCGATGGCGTACGCGCAGTCCGTGGCGGCGCTGCTGTGGCCCCCGCCCGCCACCGCGGCGCTCACCCGGCGACCGGGCGCCGGAGGCGACCACGTCGTCCGGGACTGGCTGGTGCTGCCCAGCCCCAGCCGTCCCCGGCTGCTCGTGCCCACCGGCCACCCGGGGGCCGCCCGCATGCTCGCCCGGCACGGCACGCGGCTCGGGCCGCGGGTCACCCGCGCTGCGCTGGCCGCGGGGGTGCGCAGCGGCCTGCTCGAGCACCTGCCGGTGGCGCGGTTGCGGGTGTCGGTGCCGGCCGGGAGGACAGCCCTGCCGGCCTCGGTGGAGGGTCGCCTGGCCGAGGTTCTCGGCCGACCCGTCGCCACGGGGGTGCTCCTGGGCACCCCGCGGGTCAACCGCAAGCCCGTCCTGCAGCTCTTCGACGACGAGGGCACCACGGTCGCCTTCGTGAAGGTGGCCCACGACGACGCGACCCGGGCCCTCGTCCGGCGGGAGGCCGAGAACCTCCGGCGGGTGGCCGCGCTGGGGTTGCGGACCGTCGAGGCCCCCCGGGTGCTCCACCACGGGTCGTTCGGAGGGGCCGCCGAGCTCCTGGTGCTGTCGGTGCTGACGTCCAGCCAGGAGCGGCGGCAGCCGGGTCCGGCGCCGCTGCCGGCGATGGCCGAGCTGGCCCGGGCGGCCGGGGTCTCCGACGGTGCCCCGCTGCGGTCCACCCCGTTCTGGGCGGCCCTCCGCGTGGCCGGGGGCCGCATCGGGGACCCGGACCTGGCGGCGCTGGCCGCGAGCGTGCTGGCCCGGGCGGACGACCGGTTCGGCGGCCTCGACCTGCCGATGGGCGGCTGGCACGGCGACTGGGCGCCGTGGAACATGGGCTGGCACGCCGGCCGCGTCCAGCTGTGGGACTGGGAGCGCTACGCCACCGGCGTCCCGGTCGGGTTCGACGCCGTGCACTACCGGGCGCAGCCGGTGCGGCACGACCGAGAGGGCCTGCGCGCCGCGGAGGATGCCCTGGTGGCCGACCTGCCGGCCCTGCTGGCCGCGTTCGGGCTGCCCGCCGGGGCCGACGCCGCCGACGCCGTCCTGGTCCTCTACCTGCTGGAGATCGCCTGCCGGTACCTCGCTCCCGAGGGGGAGCAGCCCGCCAACCCCCGCCATCCGCGGGCCCGGTGGGCGCTCGCGCTCGCCGACCGCAGGCTCGGGTAGTGCTCAAGATGGACAGCGGTCCTGCCGAGCCGAGCCCTGAGGGGGGTGACCCAGTGTCCGAGGTCTCCGAGGTGTCCGCGGTGAGCGACCCGTCGGGTCCGAGCGTGCCCCCGCACGTCCCGGTGGGCCCCTTCCAGGTGTGCGACGCCGCGAGCGACGCCGTCGTCGACGCCGTGGTGCGGGGCTCGCAGGGGTGTGCCGGACGGCGTCCGTGGGTGGCCTTCGCCCTGCACGTGGGCGGGCTGAACTCCCGCACCGACCCCGCCTATGTCGCCGCGATGAGTCGGGCTGACCTCGTGTACGCCGACGGCGTCTCGGTCGTGCTGCTCGCCCGGCTGGCCGGTGGCAGCCGGACCGAGCGGGCCGGGACCACCGACATCGGCTGGGACGTCCTGCGCGAGCTCGGCCGGGTGCTCGGCCGGCCGCCGCGGGTGGCGCTCATCGGGGGGCCCGAGGGCCTGACCCAGCGCGCCGGTGCGGTGTTCGAGGCCGAGGCCGGGGTCGAGGTCGTGGCGACCGAGCACGGCTATCACAGCGACTGGACCGAGGTGCTGCGTCGGCTGGCGGCCTCGGGCTGCGACGTGCTCTTCGTCGGCCTGGGCGCTCCGTTCGAGATGACGTGGGTCGACACCCACCGCGCCGAGCTGCCGCCCTGCCTCGTCATGACCTGCGGGGGCTGGTTCGGCTTCGTGGTGGCCGACGAGCAGCGTGCCCCGCAGTGGGCCCAGTCCGCCGGGCTGGAGTGGGTCTTCCGGGTGAAGCAGGCGCCGCGCCGGCTGGCCCGGAGGTATGCCACCGGCGTCGGGGCGACCGCTGCCCTCGCCGTCCGCGTGGTCGTCGACCGGTCGCAGGGGCGGCGCCGCGCCGGTGCACCACGCCCCCCCTCGGCGGGTCCGCGCCGGCCCGGAGCCTGACGCCGGAGGAGGGCTGCGCGGCCCGCTGGTGCGTACGGGTGACGCTGCCCCACCCCGTCTCAAGGTGTCCAGGGGGTGACCGATAGGGGACCGACGGGTCCCCTCACCCCACGGAGCACTTCATGATCCACCGCCTCACGCGGGTCAGCGGCACGTATGCAGTGGTGCTGTCGCTGCTGTTCGTCGTCGGTCTGGCCCAGGCGATCGGCGCGCTGGCGTCGTCTTCGCCCACCTCGAGCACCGGGAAGCTGACCGTCCGGGTGGCCGCGGACTCCTACGTCGCGCAGGCCGCCCCCCGCCGGGCGTACGGCACGGCGCCCACGCTCGTGGCGGGCTCGGCCCGCAGCAACGCCCGGGTCACCTTCTTGAAGTTCGCGGTGCGCGGGATCCCCGCTGGTGCGACGGACGTGCGCGCGACCCTCGTGCTGAACGGGGTGTCGCGCCAGCTGCCCCAGGCGATCGAGGTGCGCAAGGTGGCGACGACGGGCTGGACCGAGCGCAAGCTCACCCGAGCCACCGCCCCCGCCGTCGGGAAGGTGCTCGTCAAGCACCGCACCGACCGCAGGGCCGTCACCCAGCGAATCCCCCTCGGCTCCGTGGTCAAGCGCGACGGCACGTTCGCACTGGCCGTCACGTCGCCGTCCACCAAGGACGTCGCGGTCTTCCGGTCCAAGGAGTCCGGCAGCAAGGGCCCGCAGCTCGAGGTGAAGTACCGCGTCCCCGCAGCACCCAAGGCCAGGCCCAGCGCCTCGCCGACGGTGTCGCCCACCGTCGCACCCTCAGCCGCCCCGACCCCCACCGCGACCCCCACCCCGACCCCGACGGCGAACCCCACGATGACGCCGGTCGGCTGCGCGCCGCGCTTCCCCGGTGACCCCGGTTGCACGGGCGAGATGTTCTACGGCGCCTCCGTCGAGGGGGGCGACCCCACGAAGCTGGAGTCCGAGACCGGCCACAAGCTCTCGCTCTACCGCTCGTACATGCACGCCGACACCCCCGCATCGAAGCTCGGCTCCCGCGCCTCGGCCGACGTGGCCGCGGGACGGCTGCCGCTGATCTCGACGAAGGTCCCCGGCAGCTGGGCGGCGGTCGCCAACGGCACCCACGACGCGTGGCTGCTCGAGCGGATCCGCGTCCTCGCCGCCGTCCCCGGTCCGGTGTGGCTGGCCCTGCACCACGAGCCCAGCGGCGACGGGATCCCCGCTGACTGGGTGCGCATGCAGCAGCACGCCCGCCGGCTCATCGACGCCAACTCCACCAACATCGCGCTGGTCGGCATCCTCAACGGCTGGGACTTCAAGCAGCGCAACGGCACCCCCGAGGTGTGGAACCACCCGGTCGGCACCGGTGTGGACGTCATGGGCTTCGACTCCTACAACGGCTGGTCGGCCACGAACGGCAAGCAGTGGCAGGACGCCGCCGACGTGCTGTCCCCCGGCGTCACCATCGCCTCCTGGGGCTACCCCACCCTCGTCGGCGAGCACGGGTGCCGCACCGACCCGACCCAGCCCGGCCGGGCCGCCCAGTGGATGCGTGAGGCCTACGCCTTCGGTGTCGCCCACGGGTTCGTCGGGATGTCGTACTTCGACTCCGGGCTGAACTCCCCGGACGGCACGTGGGAGCTGGACGCCGAGCGGCTGCCGGTGTTCCGTACGTCGCTGGTCTCGGACCCGACGGCTCGGCTCTGAGCCCGGTGCGGACGGCGGCCGGGGGAGCTCCCCGGCCGCCGTCCGTGCGTCCGGACGGGTGTCAGCCGATCGTGCGAGGTTCTCGGCGATCGGCTGATTGACGCCGTCGGCCGCGACCCCCGCAAGATCGCGGGTTATCGTGGAGCCCTTCGGGGCAGTGCCGCCGACCCGGTGGGCGCGCACTCATAGCAGCAGGTGAGGGCCATCGACCGTGTCTTCGACGTCACGCACTCCTGAGGGTGGCACGACCAACGGCTCGGGATGGCGCCGGGCCTGGCTGATCGCCGGTCTGTGCGTGCTCCTGGGCGGTCTCGGCGGCTTCGCCGCCTTTCTCCTCCGTTCTCCGGTGTACGAGGCCACCACCGCGGTGCTGGTCCTGCCGACCTCCGGGGGGCAGGACACCAGCGTCGGCGGCAGCCAGGACTCCTCTCAGGTCCAGATCGAGACGGAGGCCGAGCTGGCCCGGTCGGCACAGGTCGCTGACGCGGCGTCCACCCTGACGCGCGGCGTCGTCTCCCCCGAGACCCTGCTGGCCGACAGCACGGTGACCGTGCCCACGAACAGCCAGGTTCTCGTGGTCAGCTTCCGGGCGCCGACCGCTGAGGAGGCCCGCGACGGCTCGGCCGCGCTGGCCAAGGCCTACCTCGACCGCAGGGCCGCGCAGGCCGCCGACGACGCCGCGGCCGTGGTCGAGGCGCTCGAGGCCCAGCTCGCCACGCTCAACGAGCGGCTCGCGGCCAACGCCACCGCCATCGCCACCGCCACGGACGCCGGCAAGGAGGCACTCGCCCAGTCGCAGCGGGCGCTGCTCCTCGACCAGATCGCCGACATCAACACCCGCCTGGTGGCGCTGAAGGTCGACACCGGCACCGGCGGGCAGGTCATCACCGCGGCCGCGCTGCCGGCGGACCCGGTCTCTCCGGTGCTCTGGCTCAACGTCCTCGTCGGGCTGGCGGTCGGCGGGCTGGTCGGGGCGCTGGTCCTGCTGGGCCACGAGAGCCGCGTCGAGCGGCGGCGCCGGGCCGACCGCAACCGCGGCGGCCGGCTGTCCGCGCTGCTGTCCATGTCGATGCCGCTGGCGAGCATCGGTGCCCAGCCGGACGCGCCAGCGCTGCGTCGGCTGGTGCGGCAGATCGCGGCCCACCCCGGGACCGAGGGACCGACGACGATCGTCGGCCTCGGTGACCCGCTCCAGCTGGCCGACCTCACCCTGCAGCTCAACCAGGCCTGGGCCCAGGAGATCGGCGCCAGCGTCCTCGTCGTCGCCGACCCGGCGGTGGCGCTCACCGACCTCGTCGGCAGCCCGCTGCGCGGCCCGGGTCTGGCGGACGTGCTCCGCGGCGAGGCGACGGCGCTGGAGTCCGCCACCGCGCTGCCGGGCACGCACAGCGCCGTCATGGGACCCGGTCACGAGTCCGACGTGCCGGTGACGTCGCGGCAGTACGAGGCCATGCCCAGCGTGTGGACCCAGCTCTCCGACGAGTACGGGGACGTGCTGGTGCAGACAGCCGCGCCGTCGTCGGCCCTGGCCCGCGCCGTCGTGCAGTCCTCCGGCCGGATCGTCGTCGCGGTCCGCAAGGGCTCCAGCCAGAGCGCCGAGCTGATGTGGATGCGTGACGAGCTGGAGTCCATGGGCCTGGCCAAGCAGACGGTCGGCGTCGTCGTGCTGCCGGGTGCCGACGAGACGGTTGCGGCCGCCGAGGGGGCACCGGTCAGCACCACGTCGGGGAGCAGGTCGTGACAGCCGCCCCGGCGGGCGGGGGAGCCCCCGCGGTCACCGTCGTCGTCCCGACCCGGGGTCGGCGGGAGCTGGTGCGGGCAGCGGTGGCCAGTGTCGTCGAGCAGCGCTACGACGGGCACGTCGACTGCATCGTCGTCCACGACCAGGAGGAGCCGGACGTCGCGCTGGAGGCGCTCAGCCGGCCCGACCGCCGCGTGGTGGTGATGGCGAACGACGCCACGCCCGGACTGGCCGGGTCCCGCAACGCCGGGCTGGCCAAGGCGGACGCCGACTACGTGGCCTCCTGCGACGACGACGACGCGTGGCTGCCCGACAAGCTGCGGCTGCAGATGCAGCGGCTGGAGCAGAACCCGCAGCTGCTCGTCGTGGGCGCCGGCATCCGGCTGCTCATGCCCGAGAACCGCGTCGTCGACTGGGTGGGCTCCGCCGACCTCGTCACCCAGCAGCACCTGCTCCGCTCGCGGCGCAAGGAGCTGCACTCCTCGACGCTGCTCATGCGACGGCGCGTGTTCGACCTCGTCGGTGGCTACGACGAGAACCTGCCGAACAGCTACGCCGAGGACTACGAGTTCCTGCTCCGTGCCGTCCGCTTCGGCCCGATCGGCGTGGTCCGGCAGCCGCTGGCCACGATCAAGAAGGACGGCACGTCGTGGTTCCGGGAGCGTGAGGAGGTCGTCGCCGAGGCCCTGGAGTACCTGCTGCGGACGCACCCCGAGCTGGCCACCAGCCGGCCCGGCCACGCCCGGATCCTCGGCCAGATCGCCTTCGCCGAGGCCAGCCTCGGCAACCGGCGGGCGGCGCTGCGGTGGGTGGGGCGCTCGCTGGCCCGCTGGCCGGTGGCCCCTCAGGCGGGTCTCGCGCTGGTCCAGGTCGGCACGGGATCGGACCCTCGGTGGCTGCTGAACCAGGCGCGACGGGTGGGTCGTGGTCTCTCCTGATGCCCGCCCGCACGCTGCGCCGACGGCCCCGGACCGGCCGCTGACCGCGCGGCGCTCGCGGCCGATCCTGGTGACCGGGGTGCCCCGGTCCGGCACGACCTGGCTGGCTCGGGAGCTGGCCGTGGCCCGGGGGGCCGCGCTGCCCGGGCGGGAGCCGATGAACCCCCGGGGTGAGCAGTTCGCCCTGGGCGGCACCCTCACCGGGTGGACGGAGCTGCGGTCGCTGTCGGCCCGGCAGGAACGCCTGCTGCGGCGCTGCTACCGGGGCCTGGAGCCGCGGACCTTCAGCCGGTACGGCATGCACCAGTGGCGGGCGCTGCTGCCGGGGGCCCGCACGATCATCAAGGATCCCTTCGCGCTGCTCTCGGTGCCCGTGATCGTGGCCTGCACGGGGGCGCTGCCCATCGTGGTGTACCGCCACCCGGGCGCCGTCCTGGCGAGCTACCGGCGGATGGGGTGGACCGCGGACGTCGCCGAGGTGCGGCGCCTGCAGGGGGCCGACCCCCAGCCGGCGCCACCGGACGACGCGCACGCCATGGTCGAGTTCTGGACCTTCCTGCACCGCCGGGTGCTGGCCTGGCTGCCCGCCGTCCCCGAGGCACTGCTGGTCTCGCACGCCGAGGTCTCCCTCGGTGGGCCGCCGGCCCTGGGCCGGCTCATGGCGGCCTGCGGACTGCGGACCGGAGCCTCGCCGTCGGTGGGAGCCGGTCCGGGGCGCACCCCGAGGGAGGGGCAGCTGCACTCCTTCGACCGGAGCGCGGCCGAGGTCTCCGGGGGCTGGCGCAGCCGTCTCACCCCGGCCGAGGTCGCCCTGGTCGAGGAGGGCACCGCCGGCACGTGGCAGGAGCTGCAGTCGCGTCGATGGGAGCCGTCATGAGCGGAGCTGACGTGGTCACGCCGAACTTCGTCTACATCGGTCCGGACAAGGCCGGCTCGTCCTGGCTGCACGAGGTCCTGATCCGGCACCCCCAGGTGTTCATGCCCGAGGCCAAGGACCTGTACTTCTTCGACCGCTACTACGACCGCGGTCTGGCGTGGTACCTGGCCCAGTTCGCCGCCGCCGGGCCGCAGCACCGCGTCGTCGGAGAGGTCTGCCAGGACTACCTGTTCCACCCGGCGGCGCCGGCCCGGATCGAGGAGAGCCTCGGGCCGGTGCGGACGATGGTGACCCTGCGCGACCCCGCCGACCGGGCGTTCTCCTCCTACCTCTACGCCCTCAAGCACGGCGAGGACCGTGGCACGTTCCTCGAGGCCCTGGAGACCTGGCCGGAGCTGCTCGAGCACGGGCGCTACGCCACCCACCTGCAGCGCTTCTTCGAGCGCTTCGGCCGCGACCGGACCTACGTCGCTGTCTTCGACGACCTGGTCGCCGACCCCCAGCGGTTCATCGACGGGCTGCTGGACTGGCTCGGGATCGACCCGATGGAGCTCGGTCCTGACCTCGTCGAGGCGCGGCTGCCCGCGGGCCAGGCGCGCTCGCTGTTCCTGGCCCGGGCCGCCCGCCGCGCCGCCACGTTCGTGCGCGAGCACGACGGCGCCAACCTGGTGGGGCGGGTGAAGCGCTCCCCGCTGGTCCAGCGGGCGCTCTACCGCGAGCTCGCCGACGACAAGCCCGTGATGGGCCAGGAGGAGCGGACGGCGGTGCAGCAGGCGCTGGCCGACGAGGTCGCCTGGCTCGACGCCGAGCTGGGGCTGGACCTCGCGACCCGCTGGGGCTGGGGACCCGCGGCCGCCGGCACCGCCCGGGCGGCCGACTCCGGGACGCCATGACGCTGCTCACGACCCCACCCTCCGGGGGCGCCGCCGCGCCGGTGCCGCTGGAGCCACCCCGGCGGCCGGGCTGGCTCGAGCGGCGCCTCGGCCCCGCCTGGCCGCTCAAGCTGCTCCTCCTGGGCTTCCCGCTGTGGTGGCTGCTGGGCCTGGCCAGCTTCTCCTTCCTCATCGCCGCCACGGCCATGGCCGTGCAGATGGTCCGGCGCGGCGGGGTCCGGCTGCCCGCGGGGTTCGGCGTCTGGCTGCTCTTCCTCGCGTGGATGGGCGCCGGTGTCTTCATGCTCTGGGTCGACGCCCCCGGCACGATCACCGAGGGCGGGTCGGAGCGGCTGGTCGGCTACCTCTTCCGCGTGCTGTGGTACCTGGCCGTCACCGTGGCCCTGCTCTACCCGCTCAGCCTGCCGGCACGCGTCCTGCCCGCGCGGCAGGTCTACTCCTGGCTCGGGGCACTGCTCGTCGTGGCGACCTTCGGCGGTCTGGCCGGGCTGGTCGCCCCCGCCTTCGAGCTGACCACGCCGGCTGAGTGGATCATCCCGGGTGCCCGCGGCTCGGGGTTCATCCACGAGAAGGTGCACCTGACGCTGGCGACGCCGAGCGACTTCCTCGGCTACGAGCAGGCACGCCCCAACGCACCGTTCACCTTCGCCAACGCGTGGGGCAACAACGTCGGCCTGCTGCTGCCGTACTTCGTCTACGGCTGGCTGATCACCGGCAAGCGCTGGCAGCAGCTCACCGCACCGGTCGTCCTCGTGCTGGTGGCGATCCCGATCATCTTCTCCCTCAACCGGGGGCTGTGGCTCGGCCTGGTCGTCTCCGCCCTGTTCGCCGCGGTCATGCTGGCCCGGCGCGGGCACTTCGCCGCCCTGTGGACTCTGCTCGCCGGGCTGGCCGTCGCGGCCGTCGTCTTCATGGCCTCACCGCTCGCCGACACCCTGGTCTCCCGGCTGGAGCACCCGCACAGCAACGAGCGGCGCACCACGGTCGCGGAGGTGGTCCTGGAGACGACCTGGGACGCCTCGCCGCTGCTGGGCTACGGGACCACCCGTCAGGTCGAGGGCAGCTTCGCCTCGATCGCCGGCGGCGCGACCCCGGAGTGCCGGCAGTGTGCGGCCCCGCCGCTGGGCACGCAGGGGTTCATGTGGCGGCTGGTCTTCACCACCGGCTTCGTCGGGACGGTGCTGTTCCTCGCCTTCATGGCGGTGCAACTGGTCACCCACATCCGGCGGCTGGACGCCGAGGCGATCCTCGGCAGCATGAGCATCGTCGTGTCGATGCTGTTCTTCCTGGTCTACGACTCCCTGGAGTCCCCGCTGTTCCTGCTGATGCTCGCCATCGGGCTGATGAACCGGCGCCGGCTCGACGACGAGGCGGTCGAGGCGGCCATGGCACGGGGGCGGGCCGGCCCGGCGACCGTCGTCCCGGTGCGCGCGTCGTCCCTCCCCGCGGGCCACCCCGACGTCAGGAGCGCGCCGTGACGACCATCAAGCAGCGGGTCCCGAAGCCGGTCAAGGTCCTCGGCCGACGCGTGTCGGTGGCCACCGGGCGGCGCACGGCGGGACTGCGGATGACCCCCGCCTTCCTGCTGGCCGGCGCGCAGCGGTGCGGCACGACGTCGATGTTCCGCGCGCTGGTCAGCCACCCGGCCGTGCTGCCGGCCGTCCACCACAAGGGCGTCAACTACTTCGACGTCAACTACGACCGGGGGATGTCCTGGTACCTCGGCCACTTCCCGCTGCGTCGGGTCGCGGCGCTGCGGACCCGCCTGGCCGGCGAGGAGCCGGTCACCTTCGACGCCAGCGGCTACTACGTCTACCACCCGCACGCGGCCGCCCGGCTGGGCCACGACCTGCCCGAGGTCAAGGTCGTCGTCATGCTGCGCGACCCCGTCGAGCGCGCCTTCTCGGCCTACAAGCACGAGTTCGCCCGGGGGTTCGAGACCGAGTCGTTCGAGCGCGCGCTGGAGCTCGAGGACGAGCGGGTGCAGCCCGAGCTCGACCGGATGCTCGCCGACCCGAGCTACTACAGCACGATCCACCGGCACAACTCCTACCGCCGACGCGGGCAGTACGCCGAGCAGCTGGAGCGGCTCGCCGCCGCCGTGGGCCGGGACCGGCTGCTGGTCGTCGACAGCCACGACTTCTTCACCACGCCCGAGGAGGAGTACCGGCGGATCACCGACTTCCTGGCGCTGGGCCCGCACCTGCCCGAGCGGTTCGACCGGTGGAACGCCCGACCGGGCTCGGACCTGTCCGACACCGCCAGGCGCTTCCTCGTAACCCGGCTGGAGCCGCACGACGCGGCCCTGGAGGCGTTCCTCGGCCGCGCGCCGAGCTGGCGGCGGTGACGACGGTGCGCACGCAGCCACTGGTGCGGGGCACCGAGCGGGACCCCGTCCTCGCCCACGCCGGACAGGCCCGGCGGCCGGCCCTCGCCGGGCTGCTCGTCGGGCTGCTGGTCGGGCTGGCGGTCTACGTCCTCTCCCCGGCGCAGTACCGCACGACGGTGGCCATCGAGCTGTCGTCGGTGGCCCCGATGGTGGACCTCAACCCGGCCGGGCCACGGATCCGGGACGTCACGATCGACACCGATGCGCAGCTGCTGCGCGCGGACGAGGTGGTGGCAGCGGTCGCGACCGCCGAGGGTCGCGACCCCGCCGCCGTGCGGGCGGGGCTGACGGTGTCGGCGCGCCCGCTGTCGCAGGTCCTCGAGCTGACGTACGCCACGGACTCCGCCGCGGCGGCCCAGGCCGGGGCCGAGACGGCGGCGCAGACCTTCCTGGCGCTTCGCGAGGAGGCGGTCATCGCGCCGGTGCGCGAGTACCTCGAGGCCAGCCTCGCGGCCACCCGCCAGCCCGGGACCGAGGTGGGGGACCCGGACGTCACCGGTCTCGTGCCCAACCCCTCGGACACCGAGGCCAGCCGAGCGCGGGCGGCGATCACCAAGGTCGAGCTCGCCGGGCCAGGCCGGGTGATCGCCGCGCCGCCGCTGCCCACCGGGGCCGATCGCGGGGACGTCATCGTCCCCGTCGTCTCCGGGGCGGCACTCGGGGCGCTGGTGGGGTTCCTCGTCGGTGTGGGTCGCTGCTGGCTGGCGGACCGCCGCGGACGGCGAGAGCCACCGCTACCGGCGGTCGACGCGGAGGCGGTGACCGCGTGACGACGGCGACGCAGCAGCGGCGACGGGTCAGGCTGCCGAGGGCCAACCTGCTCCCCGGCCCGGCCCGGTCGCGCCGCGGTCGGGTGGTCGCCTGGGTGCTGGTGCTGGGGCTCGTGGGGTTCCTGCTGGGTGGGCTCGTCACCGCGGTGGCCACCACCCGGTACCTGAGCAGGGCCGCCGTGCAGGTCACCCCATTGCCCGGCAACGCCTTCGCCGACCGGTCCGGTGCGACGCTCGCCCCCCTGACGACCGAGGCGCAGCTGCCCACCTCGGACGCCGTGCTGGAGAAGGTGGCGAGCGGCAGCGCCTCCGCGTCCGTCGAGGGACTGCGGTCCCGGGTCTCCGGGTCGGTGCGCGAGGGGACCGAGGTGATCGTCGTCGGTGCCCGGGGCGCCAGCGAGAGCCAGGCGAGGACGCTGGCGGACAAGGTGGCCGCGGCGCTGCTCGCCGTGCGGGCGGACCGGGCGGCGACGGTCCTGTCCGAGCGGGCGGCCGAGCTCACTGCGCAGGTGGGGGAGGCCGAGGCGGACCTCACGACGGCGATGGCGCAGGGCCGTGACTCCGCCGAGGTCCACGTCCTGAGCCGGCGGCTGGCGAACCTCGGCCGCGAGCTGAGCGCGGTCAGCGCCCAGGTGCCCAACCCCGGTGCTGTCGTCGAGGTGACCACGGCGCGCGACCCGTCCAGCGTCCGCCGGACCGTGCTGGGCGCCGTGCTGGGCGCCGCCCTCGGCGCCCTCGTGGGGCTGTGGGTGGGCCGTGGGGGAGCCCGGGCCCGCGGCCCGCGGCTGCGGCGGCGGCACTGGTGAGCCGAAGCGGCCGCGCCCGGACCCTCGTGGTCGGTGGGACGGTCCTCGTCGCTGCGCTGGCCGCCGTCCTCGTCGCCGTCGTCGTCGGCTCCGGCGGCTCCGACGCGGACCCGGTGTCGGGCCCCACCCAGTTCGGGGCGTCCTTCCAGCAGGAGCCCGCGGAGAGCTACGAGGAGGCGCTGGCCCGGACCGACCGGACGATCGGGCCGCTGGACGTCGTCCGGGTCTTCTACCAGGGGGAGCCGGATCCGTGGCCCGGCAAGGCCCCCGGCCGCAGCGTGGTGGTGTCCTTCAAGCTCGACCCCCGCGCGGTGTCGGCGGGGCTGTACGACGAGTCGATGGGCGAGTGGTTCGCCGCGGCGCCGCGCGACCGCGACGTGACCTGGGTCTACTGGCACGAGCCGGAGGACGACATCGAGGACGGCGCGTTCACCGCCGAGGAGTTCCGGCGCGCCTTCGCCCACCTCGCCGGGCTGGCCGAGCAGGCCGACCATCCACGGCTGCGCTCGGCCGTGGTGCTGATGTCCTACACCCTGCGTCCAGCGAGCGGCCGGGACTGGCGCGACTACTACCCGGGTGACGACGTGGTCGACGTCTTCGCCTGGGACGTCTACAACCGCCGCACCGACGGGTACAGCCCCCCCGAGGAGCTGCTCGGCGGGCTGCGGGACGTGGCGGAGTCGGTGGGCAAGCCATTCGCCATCGGCGAGCTCGGCAGCCAGCTCGCCGATGGTGACGACGGCGAGGGGCGGGCGCAGTGGCTGCTCGCGGTCGGTGACTACGCGCTGGCCAACGGTGCGCCTTTCGTCTGCTACTTCGACTTCGTCTGGAACGACGGCGCGAACGACTACCGGTTGCGCGACGAGCCGTCAGCTGCCGCGTGGCGGCAGCTGACGGCTCGTGCGGAGGTCACGCCGAGCCCGTGACCGGGCCGCGTGCTCGATGCTCGGTCAGAGCCTGGTCGCCGTGCTGGACGACAGGCTCGACTTGAACGCGGAGAGCTTGCTCGCCGACTCCCACAGCAGCCAGGTGTTGCCCGAGTTGTTGTTGTGCTGGCTGTTGAAGTAGGAGATCGCGGCGACCCGGTTGACGTTCGACGCCGCCCAGCTCCACGAGCGCTGCCACCACTGGGCACCGGTCGGTGACCGGTAGTCGTCGGTGGCGCCGGTCTCGCCGACCCCCACCATCTTGTCCGAGTGGCCCTGGGAGTTCAGCCACGACAGGGTGCGGCCGAGCCGCACGCTGAAGTCGTCGCCGGACTGGTTCTGGTAGAGGTCCACGCCCAGGAAGTGGCAGCGGGAGAGGACGGCCTGGGTGAGGTAGTTCTTGGGGTCGTCCTTCTTGTTGACCGGGTTGAAGACCCAGTCGCCGATGATCGGCACGGAGATGACGTTCTTCAGGCCGGTCTCGTTCTTCATGACGTCGTGGATCCGCGTCCAGGCGCGGGCCCAGTCGGCCGGGGTGCCGGTCTTGTCGTTGTGCGGCTCGTGGTTGAAGGTCACGACGACCGGCTTGGCGTAGCCGGCGTAGCGCCGGGCCCGGGCGCGGATGTCGGCGTCGTACTTGCCGGAGGCCACTGCGGCCCAGCCGCCGGCGGTGGTGAACGGCGGCTTGAACGAGATCCACGGGAGCCGGCCGGCGGAGTGGTCGGCCTTGATGTTGCTCGTCTCGCGGGTGCCGTCCGCCCACTTGTAGTAGGTGCGGTGCAGACCGACCGGCCCGGTCCGCGACAGCGTCGTCGACAGCGGGCCGTCGACCGACACGCCGAGGTAGATCTTGCCGGGCTTGTGGCCGGGGAACTTGGCCGTGGCGGCCGAGGCGCTGGTGGGCCCGAGCAGGCCCGGGCCGAAGCCCACGGCGGCGCCGGCGACGGTGAGGGAGCCGATCTTCATCAGGTCGCGCCGACTGAGCCCCTGCGTCGGGGCAGCGTCGAGGTCGACGTGGTGACCGGTCTTGCGGTGGCGGCCCTGGGGGGCAGGCAGCATGGACACGGGGGCAGTCCGATTCTCCGACGCCTGCGAGGTGAGCTGTCGGGTTCGGACCGGAGTATGGCCCGGCCGCGCGTGGCGGCTTCACCCCGAGGGCGTGGGGAGCGCCCCGTTCTTGGGTCCCCCGCTCCTGCCCAGCGGTGTGGATCGAGGACCTCGGACGGGGCAGGATTCGGCGGTCCGCCCGAGCGCCGCAGCCGTTGCGCGTTGCGACGTCGGCCAGGCTAGGCGACACAGGGGCGCGGCACCAAACCCCCGGCATGTCGCGGCGAGGTCGCGGCGGGGTCACGAAGGGGTCACGACCACGCTCCGCAACCGCCGAACGGGTGTCCGCGGTGCTAAAGGGCCACGCTGCGTGACGACCGGCCGAGGTACCGGTGCCGGGCCAACGCCGGCAGTCCGATCGCTGTGGCGACCAGCCGGTCCCGGCGAGCCAGCTGCTCGTGCCAGGCGTCGTCGAGTCGAAGCTCGACGACGCCCGTGGTGAACCGGGAGGGGTTGCCGCCGACGCCGTGGCCGGCGGTGAGCGTGACGGTCCGGCCGCTGACGTGGGGCAGGTCCTGTGCCGTGGCCGGCGGGAAGCCGACCCGGGACAGCGCCGCGGTGAGGGTGCCCCGCGGGTCGGCGACGAGGTCCTCGTAGCGGATCGTCGTGGCGTGCGCGGTGGTCGCCGTGAGCAGCCCGGCCTCCGCCTGCACCGCGGTCCAGGCGGAGGCCGTCCTGGCCGCCGGGACGCTGGACAGCTCGGGCAGGGCGTCGCTCGTCGACTGTGGGCGTACGACACCGGTCTTGGCCCACGAGTACGCCACTCCGCGGACGTCGCGCACCAGGTGGAGGACCCTCAGGTCGATGCCCGGCCTGTTCCGAAGCGCGAGGACCTGGGCCGGCCACTTGCTGGCGTCCACGACCGCCTGCGCCCCGGCCTCGTCACCGATGGCCCGGTAGAGCTGCCGGTAGACCTCGCCGTACCTGGCCAGGTCCGCCCGGAACGAGGCTCCGGCCAGCGCCGGTGCGGCGAGCCGGGGCAGGTGCCGCTGTCGGGCGACCCGGCGCTGCAGGGCGGCGATCTCGGCGACCCGTGCCTCGTCCCAGCCGCCGAACGCCCGCCGGCCGACGGACTGCCAGAAGGGGCACTGCGAGAACCGCGTCCCGCACCCGCAGAGCTCGTCGTCGACGGCGATCCAGCGGAAGAGGCCGATGAGCTCCCCCGCGGTCACGAACCCCGGGATCTCCCCGAGCATGCGCTCCAGCAGGGTGCTCCCGGAGCGGCCGGCACCCATGACGTACACGACGGTGGTGGGCGCTGCTCCGAGGTCGGCGGCGGGCGTCGGCACGGTGGTGGCGCTCCCGGGGCTGGTCCGATGGTCGTCCCGACCCTAGCCGACCGGTGGAGGTGGGGGGCTCGCCGGTTCGGCTACCGTGTGCCCGCCGGTCGGCGACGTGCTGGACCAGACGTGCGGGAGCCCCAGGGGGAAGCGTGTCGACGCAGCGCCCGGTGGGCCAGGTCCACCTGCAGCGCATGGCGAGGTCCGGCGGGCTCAGCGTCGTGGGCGCCGGTGTCAGTGCCGTGTCGGGGGTGGCGCTCGTCGCCATCGTCACCAACGGGTACCCGAAGAACGACGCGGGGATGTTCTTCGCCACCACGGCGCTGTTCCTCATTGCGGCGTCCATCGTCCAGCTCGGGACCGAGGTCGGCCTGGTCCGTTTCCTGCCCGCGCAGATCGCCACCGGACGGGTCCGCGACGTGCTGCCGACGCTGCGGCTGGCCGTCCTCCCCGTCGCGGCCCTGTCCGTGACCGCCGCGGTGGCGGGCTTCGCCATCGCCCCGCAGGTGGCCGGGCTGGTGGCCGGGGAGGCCAACGCGGAGGCGGTGTCCGACCAGCTGCGCGCGCTGGCGGTGCTGCTGCCCGTGGGCGCCGTCTACCACCTGGCGCTGGCGGGGACGCGGGGCTTTCGGACGATGCGGCCCACCGTCCTCGTCGACGCCTTCGGGCTGAACCTCGTCCAGCTGGCCGGGGTGGCCGCGGTGTCCGCCCTCGGCATCGGGGTGCTGGGGCTGGTGCTGGCCTGGTCGGTGCCGTACCTGCTCGGGCTGGCGGCGGCGGCCCTGTGGCTGCTCCTGCTGCTGCGCCGGCTGCGGCGCACGGCGGGCGCCCGGGGCGCCGCGCCGCCGCGTTCCCCGGGGCTGGCCGCCGACTTCTGGCGGTACACGACTCCCCGCGCCGTGACCAACGTGCTCCAGACGATGCTCAAGCGCTCCGACATCGTGCTCGTCGCCGCGCTGCGCTCGCCGGCGGAGGCGGCGCTGTACACGGCGGCCACCCGGTTCGTGGTCTTCGGCCAGCTCGCCGTCCAGGCGCTCCAGCAGGCGCTGGGGCCGCAGCTCAGCGCGCTGTTCGCCCGGGACGAGCACGACGAGGCCCAGACCGTCTACCAGACCGTGACAGCCTGGTCGATGTCCCTGGCCTGGCCGATCTACCTCGCCTGCGCGGTGTTCGCGCCCCAGCTGCTGGGCTTCTTCGGCGCCGGCTACGCGGACGCGGCCGTGGTGGTCGTCGTCTTGTCGCTGGCGATGCTCTTCGCGACCGGTGCCGGGTCGGTGGACACGGTGCTGCTGATGTCCGGCCGCAGCATGCTCAGCCTGGTGAACGTCAGCGCCGCGCTCGCCGTCAACATCGGCCTCAACCTGGTGCTCATTCCCCGGCTGGGGATCGCCGGCGCGGCGTACTCGTGGGCGCTGGCCATCGTGCTGCGCAACCTGCTGCCGCTGCTGGAGGTGCGCTACCTGCTGCGGATGTCGCCGCTGGGCAGCGGCACTGTCTGGGTCGGGGCCAGTGCCCTGCTGTGTCTCGGCGTCCTGCCGGGCGCGCTGGCGCTGCTCGGTGCCCCGCTCGCCGCGACGGTCGCCGCCTTCGGGGTCGGGCTGGTCGTCTACCTGGGCCTGCTCTGGGCCGGCCGCGAGCGGATCGAGCTCGCGGCGTTCCGCGGCACGCTGCTGCGGCGAGGATCGGGCCGCCCGGTGGCGGCGCAGCAGGAGGCGGAGTAGGCCGCTCCCCGGTGGGGGAGGTCAGGACGGAACGGACTCGACCGCCTCGACGGCCGCCGGCTGGCTGCGGCGGCGGGAGGCCAGCGGTGGGTGTCCGTGCTTCATCCGGGTGAGCATCCACAGCGGCGGGGCGACGAGGACGACCCCCAGCAGGACCAGCGCGGTGGCCTCGTTGCTGATCCCGAGCAGCTTCAGCGCAGAGGCGAGCAGCACCAGCGCCAGGGCGCGGCGGATCAGGCCCCCGGGGGCGGTGGCCGACCACCGCGCGCCGATGTACACGCCCGGGATGCTGCCGATGAGGATCGATGCCGTGACCGCCAGCTCGAAGTCGCCGAAGAGCAGGTGCGCCAGCGCGGCCGAGGCGACCAGTGGCACGGCCTGGACGAGGTCGGTCCCGACGAGCTGCCCGGCCTTCAGCGTGGGGTACAGCAGCAGCAGCGCGACGATGATGAGGGACCCTGACCCGACCGAGGTGAGGCCGACGACGACTCCGCCGACCGCGCCGATCAGCACCGTGGGGAGGACCCGGACCTGCAGCGACCCCAGCCCGGGCACCCCTGCCGGGGCTATGGCCGCCTCGCCGCCCCGGCGGCGGGCGCGCTCGACCAGCTTGAGGTAGGCCTTCGCGGTGAGCGCCCCGGCGGCCACCAGCAGGGCGATGCCGAGCGCGGTCTTGATGACGCCCTGCACGTGCTCGCCGGAGCCGAGGGTCTTGACGATGAGGACGCCGCCGAAGGCGGCCGGCACCGAGCCGACGCACAGCCACTTCACCAGCGACAGGTTGACCGTGCCGCGGCGCAGGTGCACATAGCTGCCCACCGGCTTCATCACGGCCGCCGCGACCAGGTCGCTGGACACCGCGGTGAGCGGGGGCACCCCGAAGAAGAAGACCAGGACGGGGGTCATGAGGGCGCCGCCGCCCATGCCGGTGAGCCCCACGACGATGCCCACGCCGAAGGCGGCGGCGGTCATCAGCCAGTCGATGTCCACGCGCCCCCTCCTCCCGGGTCAACCGATCGGGTAAGGATGGCACGCCGCCCACCCCCTGCGACTCGTACTTTGGGGTGATGTCCGGTGGGCAGATCCGGCCGGGGCCGTAGGGTCGAACGGTGAGCCTCGCCGGCCTGCTCGAGCTGCTCGTCGCCGACCCCGCGCTCGGCGAGGTGCGACGCGCCGCCCGCACCGGCGACCGCCCGACCCTGGACGTCACCGCGGTGGGGCCGTTGCGCCCGTTCGTCCTCGGCCTGCTCGCTGCGCCCGCGCCGCTCGGCGCCGACCGCACCGTGCTGGCGGTGACGGCGACCGGCCGGGAGGCCGAGGACCTCGCCACGGGCCTGCGCAGCCTGCTCCCGGCCGACCGGGTGGCCGAGCTGCCGTCGTGGGAGACCCTGCCGCACGAGCGGCTGTCGCCGCGTTCGGACACCGTCGGCCGCCGGCTGGCGACGCTGCGCCGTCTGGTCCACCCGGACGCCTCGGGAGCCGCCGCCCGCCCCCATGTGGTGGTGGCCCCGGTCCGCAGCGTCCTGCAGCCGCTGGTGGCGGGCCTCGCGGACCTCGCGCCGGTGCGACTGCGCCCGGGTGACGAGGTGCCGCTGGAGGAGGCCGTGCGCCGGCTGGCCGCGGCGGCCTACGTCCGTGTGGACCTCGTGGAGCGGCGCGGGGAGTTCGCCGTCCGCGGCGGCATCCTCGACGTGTTCCCGCCCACCGACGAGCACCCGGTGCGGGTGGAGCTCTGGGGCGACACGGTCGAGGAGGTCCGCTGGTTCAAGGTCGCCGACCAGCGCAGCCTCGAGGTCGCCGAGGAGGGCCTGTGGGCCCCGCCCTGCCGCGAGCTGCTGCTCACCGACGAGGTGCGGCGCCGGGCGGCCGAGCTGGCGGTCGTCCACCCGGGCCTGGCGGACGTCTTCGGCCAGCTCGCCGAGGGCATCGCGGTCGAGGGCATGGAGTCGCTGGCTCCCGTCCTCGTCGATCGCATGGAGCCGCTCACCGACCTGCTGCCCACGGACGCCGTCGTCGTCGCCTGCGACCCGGAGCGCGTCCGCACCCGCGCGCACGACCTGGTCGCGACCGGCGAGGAGTTCCTCGCCGCGTCGTGGGCCGCCGCGGCGGCGGGTGGTGCCGTGCCGCTCGACCTGGGCGCCGCCGCCTACCGCTCGCTCGCCGACGTCAGGGCGGACGCCCGCCGGGCCGGCCTGGCCTGGTGGTCGCTCACCCCCTTCGCGCCCGACCTCGGTCTGGCCGAGGCGGACGCCGGGGCCGCCGTGGACGACGCCGTCGTGGTGTCGGCCCGGCCCGCCGAGCCCTACCGGGGCGACACGACCCGGGCGCTCGGGGACGTCCGCGACTGGCTCCGGGACGGCTGGCGGGTCGTCCTGGTCACCGAGGGGCACGGCCCGGCGGAGCGGCTGCACGAGCGGCTGCGCGAGGCCGGCCTGCCGGCTCGGCTGACGGCCGACCTCTCGGCGGCGCCGGACCCGGACGTCGTCCACGTGGCCACCGGCACGGTCGAGCACGGCTTCGTCGACGCGACGGTGCGGCTGGCGCTGCTGACCGAGACCGACCTGGTCGGGCAGCGGGCCTCGACGAAGGACATGCGCCGGCTGCCCAGCCGCCGCCGGCACCAGGTCGACCCGTTGCAGCTGCGCCCCGGGGAGTACGTCGTCCACGAGCAGCACGGCGTCGGCCGCTACGTCGAGATGGTCCAGCGGACCGTCGCCGGTGCCACCCGGGAGTACCTGGTCGTGGAGTACGCGGCGTCCAAGCGCGGCCAGCCCGCCGACCGGCTCTACGTGCCCAGCGACCAGCTCGACCAGGTGACCAAGTACGTCGGCGGCGAGGCGCCCAGCCTGCACCGCCTCGGCGGGGCGGACTGGGCGAAGACCAAGAGTCGGGCGCGCAAGGCCGTGCGGGAGATCGCCGCCGAGCTCATCCGCCTCTACAGCGCGCGGGTCGCCTCGCCGGGGCACGCCTTCGGCGCCGACACGCCCTGGCAGCGCGAGCTCGAGGACGCCTTCCCCTACGTCGAGACCCCGGACCAGCTCGCCGCCATCGAGGAGGTCAAGGCCGACATGGAGCGGCCGGTCCCCATGGACCGCCTGATCTGCGGGGACGTCGGGTACGGCAAGACCGAGATCGCGGTGCGCGCTGCGTTCAAGGCCGTGCAGGACGGGATGCAGGTCGCCGTGCTCGTCCCCACGACGCTGCTCGTCCAGCAGCACCACTCGACCTTCGCCGAGCGGTACGCGACGTTCCCCATCGTCGTCCGGCCGCTCTCACGGTTCCAGAGCGACTCGGAGGCCCGAGAGGTCCTCGCCGGCCTCGCGGACGGCACCGTGGACGTCGTCATCGGGACCCACCGGCTGCTCTCCGACGAGGTGCGCTTCAAGGACCTCGGCCTCGTCGTCGTCGACGAGGAGCAGCGGTTCGGGGTCGAGCACAAGGAGCAGCTCAAGCGGCTGCGGACGGCGGTCGACGTGCTCGCGATGTCGGCGACGCCGATCCCGCGCACGCTGGAGATGGCCGTGACCGGGATCCGGGAGATGTCGGTCATCCAGACGCCGCCGGAGGAGCGCCACCCGGTGCTCACGTTCGTCGGCGCCTACGACGAGCGGCAGACCGCCGCCGCGATCCGCCGTGAGCTGCTGCGCGAGGGCCAGGTCTTCTACGTGCACAACCGGGTCGAGTCGATCGACCGGGTCGCGGCGCGGCTACGTGAGCTCGTCCCCGAGGCTCGCGTCGTGACCGCGCACGGGCAGATGAACGAGCACCTGCTGGAGCAGGTCATCGTGGACTTCTGGGAGAAGCAGTCCGACGTCCTCGTGTGTACCACGATCGTCGAGTCCGGCCTGGACATCTCCAACGCCAACACCCTGGTCGTGGAGCGGGCCGACCTGCTGGGGCTGGCCCAGCTGCACCAGCTGCGCGGCCGGGTGGGCCGGGGCCGGGAGCGTGCCTACGCCTACTTCCTCTACCCCCCGGAGCGGCCGCTGACCGAGACCGCGCACGACCGGCTCGCCACCATCGCCCAGCACACGGACCTCGGCGCGGGGATGCAGGTGGCGCTGAAGGACCTCGAGATCCGCGGGGCCGGCAACCTGCTCGGCGGGGAGCAGTCCGGCCACATCGCGGCCGTCGGCTTCGACCTCTACGTGCGCCTCGTGGGCGAGGCCGTGGAGGAGTTCAAGCATGGCGGACCGCTCGAGGAGGTGCCGGAGGTCAAGGTCGAGCTGCCCGTGGACGCGCACCTGCCGCACGAGTACGTCCCCGGCGAGCGGCTGCGGCTGGAGGCCTACCGGCGGATCGCTGCGGCGGCGGACGACGCCGCGGTCGACGCCGTCCACGAGGAGCTGCTGGACCGGTACGGCCCCCCGCCCCAGCCGGTGCGCACGCTGCTGGAGGTGGCGCGGTTTCGGGCGCTGGCCCGCACGGCGGGGCTGGCCGACGTCACCCTGCAGGGCCCGCACGTGCGGTTCGGGCCGGTGCGGCTGCCGGAGTCCCGTGAGCTGCGGCTGCAGCGGCTCTACCCGAAGTCCATCGTCAAGCCCGCGGTCCGTACGATGCTGGTGCCGCGACCGACGACGGCTCGGGTCGGCGGGACCCCGCTGCGCGACGTCGAGCTGCTCGCCTGGTGCCGCGGCGTCGTCGAGGCGGTGCTGCTCGCCGGCACCGAGAACCGCCAGCCGAAGGGGAGCCCGTGACGTCGCACCGCCCGCTCCGTGCCCTGCGCCGGGTCGCCGGCCCGGCGGCCGTCGTCCTCACCCTCACCGTGCTCGTCCCCGGGATCACCGGCTGCGACCCTGCGGAGGCGGGGTCGGCCGCGCTGGTGGGCGACGTCCGCATCACCGAGCGGCAGGTCCACGACGATGCCGCCGAGGTGCTCGACGTGGTCGAGCGGATCCAGGCCGCACCCCCGGACGGGCAGGCGCTGCTCCGCGCGCTGGTGCAGAACCGGGTGACCGCCCAGCTGGTCGACGTCGCCGCCGCGCGGGAGGGCGTGTCGGTCTCCCAGGGCGAGGTGGACCGGCTGATCCTCGACGCTGGGGGCCTAGAGGCACTGACCGTGGGCTTCGCGCAGGCCGAGGGCGAGTGGATCCCCGCGTCGGGTATCGAGGACTCCGCCCGCACGTTCCTGCTGCGCGTGGAGCTCGGGCAGCAGCTCGCTCCCGGCGGGACCGACGAGGAGCAGGCCGCGGCCACGAACGAGTACCTCGAGGAGCTCAGCGGCGAGCTCGGGGTCGACGTCAGCAGTCGCTACGGGTCCTGGGACGCTGCCGCCAGCCAGGTCGTGGCAGCACCCGACGACCTCTCGGAGCCGGCGGCCGGCGAGTGAGCTGAGTCCGTGGTCACGGGCGGGACGTCGCGGCAGGGGGAGCGCCTGCTCGACCTCGTCGCGGTGATGGACCGGCTGCGGTCCCCCGGCGGCTGCCCCTGGGACGCCACCCAGACGCACGCCTCGCTGGTGCCCTTCCTGCTCGAGGAGACCTACGAGGCGGTGGAGGCCATCGAGGCCGGCGACTCCGCGGCGCTGCGTGAGGAACTCGGCGACCTGCTGCTGCAGGTCGTCTTCCACGCCCGGGTCGCCGCCGAGGACGCCGCCGCGCCCTGGACGATCGACGACGTCGCTGCGGGCATCGTGGACAAGCTCGTGGCCCGGCACCCGCACGTGTTCGGGGACGCCGAGGCCGCGACGCCGGAGGACGTCGAGACCCGCTGGGCGGAGCTCAAGCGCGCGCAGAAGGGCCGCACCTCCGCCGTCGACGGCGTCCCGCTGGCGCAGCCGGCGCTGTCGCTGGCCACCCAGCTGATGTCCCGGGCGGAGCGCGCGGGGCTGGTCGTCGACGTCCCCGGCCCCACGGTGACGACCGACGCCACCATCTCGCCGGAGGCCGTGGGCGAGCTGCTGCTCGGCGTCGTCGCCCTGGCCCGCGCGGCGGGGGTGGACGCGGAGGCGGCGCTGCGCGAGGCCGCCCGTGGCTACGCGGGGCGGGTCCGGGCCGTCGAGGCCACCGACCGGACCGCCCGGGCCGACCGGACCGACCCACCCGACCGCTAGGCTCGAAGCCACCAGCACTCGCTCGGAAGGAGCACACCGTGGCAGCGATCGAGGCCATCGGCGCCCGCGAGATCCTCGACTCCCGCGGCAACCCGACCGTCGAGGTCGAGGTGGCCCTGGACGACGGCACCGTCGCCCGTGCCGGCGTGCCGTCCGGGGCGTCCACCGGCGCCTTCGAGGCGGTCGAGCTCCGCGACGGCGACCCGGCGCGTTACGGCGGCAAGGGGGTGGAGAAGGCGGTCCTCGCCGTCATCGACGAGATCGGTCCGGAGCTGCTGGGCTACGACGCCAGCGAGCAGCGGCTGGTCGACCAGGCCCTGATCGACCTCGACGGCACGCCGGGCAAGTCCCGGCTCGGTGCCAACGCGATCCTCGGGGTGTCGCTCGCGGTGGCCCGCGCCGCGGCCGACAGCGCCGGGCTGCCGCTGTTCCGCTATGTCGGCGGGCCGAACGCGCACCTGCTCCCCGTGCCGATGATGAACATCCTCAACGGCGGCGCCCACGCCGACAGCAACGTGGACATCCAGGAGTTCATGATCGCGCCGATCGGGGCGACGACGTTCGCCGAGGCGCTGCGCTGGGGGGCCGAGACCTACCACGCGCTGAAGTCGGTGCTCAAGACCGCGGGCCTGGCCACCGGGCTCGGCGACGAGGGCGGGTTCGCCCCGAGCCTGGAGAGCAACCGCGCCGCTCTCGACCTCATCACGCAGGCCATCGCGCAGGCCGGGTTCCGCCCCGGCGAGGACGTCGCCCTCGCCCTCGACGTCGCGGCGACCGAGTTCCACGGCGACGAGGGCTACCTCTTCGAGGGTGCCCGCCGCAGCGCCGGGTGGATGGCCGACTACTACCGCACGCTCGTCGACGACTTCCCCCTCGTCTCGATCGAGGACCCGATGTCGGAGGAGGACTGGGCGGGCTGGGCCGAGGTCACCCGTGCCCTCGGGGACGCGGTGCAGATCGTCGGCGACGACCTGTTCGTCACCAACCCGACCCGCCTGCAGCGCGGCATCGACGAGGGCTCGGCCAACGCGCTGCTCGTCAAGG
>JALOLN010000269.1 GCA_025455945.1 Actinomycetes bacterium | reverse complement strand
CGTGGCCCTGTCCGAGCAGGACTGCCCGACCCACACGGCACAGCTCGACGTGGCGCAGGCCGACGCGCACGCCCAACCCGTCGGCGGTGACGCGCACGCCGCCGGCGCGACCGACACCGCCTACGCCACCGGGGTCGGAGCCGGGTTCGAGCTCAGCGGCCCCACCGAGGCCTTCGACCCTGCGGCGCCGGACACGCTCCTGTACGACGCGGACGCCGCCGACGCGCAGATCGCCGGCGTCGAGTGGAACGTCGCCGCCACGTCGGCGCCCGAGGGGTTCGCCGGCGCCAACGACGTGTGGACCGAGACCGACACCGACGTGTGGACCCTGCGGGCCTGGATCGTGCGGCCCTTCCAGAGCCAGCCCGAGGTGTTCGCCGCGACGCACCCGTGCCTCGAGGCCGGCGGCCCCGTCTACGACGTCACCGCGACCTGCTACACGGACACCCACACCGAGCCGATCAAGATCCTGGTGACCAACGACGACGGCTACGCCGCCCCGGGCATCGACGCCGTGGTCGAGGGCTTGCGGGTGCTCCCGAACGTCGAGGTCACCGTGGTGGCCCCCGCCACCAACCAGAGCGGCTCCGGTGACAAGACGACCCCGGGTGGGGTCACGGCGACGGCACAGGTCACGGCCAGCGGCTATCCGGCGACGGCGGTGAACGGCTTCCCGGCCGACTCCGTGCTGCACGCCCTTCGGGTCATGGGCGTGAACCCCGACCTCGTGGTGTCCGGCATCAACAGCGGGCAGAACATGGGCCCGGTCATCCCCCTGTCCGGCACCGTCGGAGCGGCGCGGACCGGCGCCCGCAACGGCATCCCGGCGGTCGCGGCGTCCTCGGGACTGCGCTCCGGGGTCGAACCGGACTTCGCCAGCGGCGCCGCCGCCGTGCTCGCCTGGTACGACGACTTCCTGCTCGGCCGGGCGGGCCCGCCGACGGAGGCGGTGGCCAACCTCAACATCCCGACCTGCGCGGACGGTTCGTCGATCCGGGGAACCGTCACGGTGCCGGTGGCCACGAGCATGGCGGGACGCCCGTACGGCCCGTCGGACTGCACGTCGACGTCCACCGCCATCGTCGACGACGTCGACGGCTTCAACAACGGCTTCATCACCCTGTCCGACGCCGGGGTCGGCTGACCCGCTGCCCGACGCGGCGCCCGGACGCGCCGCTCCACCCGAGCCGCGGCTGGGCGGCGTGTCGGGCGCAGTTCCCGCGTCCCGGTCGACGTCGGCCCGCCCGACGGGCCGGCTACCCTCGCCCGATCGTGGACAGGAGCACGTGGCGGTGGGGAGCCGTGGTGGCGGGCCTGGCGCTGCTCGCCGCCTGTTCGGCCGGCGACGCCGAGCCCGGCGTGAACGCCGACGACACGGGGGACGTGGTCGACTCGACGCAGTTCGACGCGCCCTCGAGCCTCGACGGGACCGCACCGCCCACTGCGACCGCCGCCCCCACGACCACCGCTCCTGCCTCCACCACCACGCCTTCGCCGCCGACCACCACGGCACCGGCGCTGCCCGTACGTGCCGCCACTCCCGGGCCGGGCCCCGGCCAGCCGGTGGTACCGCTGGGGCCGGGCGATCGTCGGGTGTACGTGCTCGGCGACTCCGTGCTGGTCGGCGCGGCGGCGCAGCTCCCGGGGGCGCTGGCCGGATGGGACGTCACGGTCGACGCGGCCGAGAACCGCCTCGTGACCCAGGCCGCCGGCATCCTCGACGCCCGCCAGGCGGCCTACGACGGGGTCGTGGCCCAGTACCGGGCCGAGCACGGCGGTGAGGAACCGCCGCCGTCCAATCCCTTCGGCCGTGTGGTCGTGGTGCACCTGTGCACCAGCTTCTGGGCCGGCGGCGGCTTCGGCACCTACGTCGAGCGGATCATGGACCGGCTCGACGGCGTGGAGCGGGTGGTGTGGGTCACCTGCACGCCGTGGGACGACGGTCCCGTCGAGGCCAACGCCGCCATCGAGGAGTCGCTCGGCCGGTATCCGAACGTCGTGGTGGCGGACTGGGCCGCCCTGTCGGGCACCCCCGGCTACACCTTCGCGGACGGCATCCACCTGGCCGGTCCCGGTCGGGACGCGCTCGCCGCACTGGTCGCCACGGCCGTCGGGCCGGCACCGCCGGCCTGAGGGTGCACCGGCGCGTTGGGGCGAACGACCTACCCAGGTTGGTGCCCGAGGCCCATGTCGTGCCCACGGCCCCGGGACGATGACCTAGACGATGACGGCAGGGATCACCTCGGGGGCACCGACCTGGCACGCCATCCTCGGATCCCAGCGCACGACCCGATCCGATGCCGACGGCCGGGACGAGGACGCGGTGCGCCAGCACGTGCGGGACCTCCTCGACTGGGCCGGCCAGGAGCTGGACCTGCTCTCGACGGCCTTCCAGGGCTGCAGCGACGCCGATCTCGAGCGGCTCTGCGAGGCGCAGGGGGTCCGCGGGCTGCCGGCGGCCTACGACGAGTTCCTCCGCTGCATGGGTCACGGGGGTGTCGGGTCTGCGGCCGCTGAGGTCTTCCCCGCCGACGACGTGGTGTGGGACGCGCTCGTCCCGTCGCCGGACTGGCCCGGCGTGCGCCACCTCGCCCGGCAGGTGGCCCGGGACCGGGGCTTCGACGTGCCCTTCGACGCCGACCACGTGGTCATCCGACTGCACCGCGACGTCGAGGTCGAATACGTCCCGGTCGGCCTGTCGGACCCGCCGGTGTTCGCCTTCACCCGGGACGGCATGGCGCCGCACCGCAAGCACGGCACCCTGACCGCGTGGCTCGAGTGGCGCATCGGGCGAGCCATCAAGCGCCGGTTCCCGTTGCGCGACGCCTTCTACCCTGGTTGACTTCCCGTCGTCGGATCGCTGCAGAGCACGGCGCCCCGGGGAAGCTTCTCGTCGGGCCTGTGACGTTGCTCGTTCGGACAAGGGGGGCGGCGGTGCGACGGATCGTGCGGGCGGTCGTGACGGCGGTGCTCGTGGTGGCCGGCGTGGTGCTGCTGGTCGCACCGAACCGTGAGGCCGCTGCGCACGCGCCGCACGACAACATCGCCGACGTGGCGCTCTCGCCATCCTTCACCTCGGACTCGACGGTGC
>JALOLN010000268.1 GCA_025455945.1 Actinomycetes bacterium | reverse complement strand
GGCGTCGGCCCCCTCGTGCAGGACGACGCCCAGCGCGGCGCCGCGCACCAGCTCGGCCACCTCGGCGGTGGAGGCCAGCGGAGCGACCCGTGGCCACCAGGCCCGCCGGGACTGCTTGGCCGCCTCCCGGGCGGTGCTGCGCCAGCGGCTCAGCGCCCGCTCGCCCCGCTCGGCACGCCACTGCGTGACGCAGCGATGTGCCGCCCAGGGCACCACGACGTCCGCACCCACCTCGGTGAGCGTCTCGACCGCCACCTCCCCGCGGTCCCCCTTGGGCAGGGCCTGGACGACGACGAGCCGGGGGCGGGGGGCCGGCTCATCGACCACGTGGACGACGTCGAGGGCCAGCGCGTCGCGCCGCACCTCCGTGACCACGCAGCCCGCGAGCCGGCCGGCCCCGTCGGTGAGCAGGACACGCTCGCCCGCGCGCAACCGACGCACGGTGGCCGCATGGCGACCCTCAGGGCCGTCGAGGAGCACCGCACCGCCGGCGGTCAGCGACCCACGGTCGGCGGCGAACACCGCGGCGCCCGGTGTCAACGGCCGTTGAAGGCGTCGCGCAGTCGGGAGAACAGCCCCTGCTGGTTCGGTGCGAAGTTGCCGACCGGTCGCTCCTCGCCGCGCAGCCGGGCGAGCTCGTGCAGCAACTCCTCCTGCCGGTGGTCCAGCTTCGTCGGCACCTCCACCTCGACGTGGACGAGCACGTCGCCGCGGCCCCCGCCGCGCAGGTGCGTGACGCCGAGGCCCCGCAGCGGGATGACCTGGCCGGACTGCGTGCCGGGTCGGATGTCCACCTGCTGCTCGCCGTCGAAGCTCTCCAGCACCACGGCCGTACCGAGGGCCGCCGCGGTCATCGGCAGCGTCACCGTGCAGTGCAGGTCGTCGCCCCGCCGGGTGAACACCGGGTGGGGCAGCTCGACGACCTCGACGTAGAGGTCCCCCGCCGGTCCGGCCCCGGGGCCGACCTCGCCCTCGCCGCTGAGCTGGATCCGCGTCCCGGTGTCCACCCCGCCGGGCACCTTCACCTGCAGGGAGCGGCGGGTGCGCACCCGGCCGTCGCCAGAGCACTCCACACAGGGGTGTTTGATCACCGTCCCGAAGCCACTGCACTTGGGACAGGGCCGCGAGGTCATCACCTGGCCGAGGAACGACCGCTGGACGTGCTGGATCTCCCCGCGGCCCTTGCACATCTCGCAGGTCGTCGGGTTCGTCCCGGGGGCGGTGCCGGCGCCGGCGCAGGTCTGGCATGCCACCGCGGTGTCGACCTGGATCTCCTTGGTCGCCCCGAAGACGGTCTCGGCCAGCTCGAGGTCGAGCCGGATCAGGGCGTCCTGCCCGCGGCGGCGGCGTGAGCGCGGCCCACGCGACGTCGTCCCGAAGAAGGCGTCCATGATGTCGCCGAAGCCGAAGCCGGCCCCGCCGAAGCCGGCTCCGCCGAACGGGTCGCCGCCGAGGTCGTACGTCTGCCGCTTCTGGGGGTCGGAGAGCACCTCGTAGGCGGCGGTGACCTCCTTGAACCGCTCCTGGGTCTCCGGGTCGGGGTTGACGTCCGGGTGCAGCTCACGGGCCAGCCGGCGGTAGGCCCGCTTGATCTCGTCGGGAGTGGCGTCGCGGGCGACGCCGAGCACCTCGTAGTAGCCGGTGCTCATGGGGACTCCGCCAGCAGGCGGCCCACGTAGCGCGCCACGGCGAGCACCGCGCCGATCGTGCCCGGGTAGTCCATGCGGGTCGGCCCGACGACGCCCAGCCGGGCGAGGACCTCGTCCCCCGACCCGTACCCGACGCTGACGACCGAGGCGGCCGACAGCTGCTCCAGGCGGTTCTCGTGGCCGATCCGCACGGTGACCCGCTCCGGCGCCGTGGCCTCCCCCAGCAGGCGCATGAGGACGACCTGCTCCTCGAGGGCCTCCAGCACCGGCTGCACCGAGCGCGGGAAGTCCTGGCCGAACCGGGTCAGGTTGGCGGTGCCGCCGAGGACCACCCGCTCCTCGCTCTGCTCCACGAGGGACTCGACGAGGGTGGAGAGCACGACGAGGACGCTGGGCCGGTCGTCGGGGGCGAACCCGTCGGCGACGGACGCCACCTGGTCGCCGACCTCGGTGAGGCGCCGGCCGACCGTGGCCGCGTTCACCCGGCCGCGCAGGTCGGCGAGCAGGTCCTCGCCCACCGGTGCCGGGCAGTCCACGACCCGCTGCTCGACGCGGCCCGTGGTGGTGATGACGACGAGCATGACCCGGGACGGCGTCAGCCGGACCAGCTCGATGTGCCGCACCGCGGAGCGGGTCAGTGAGGGGTACTGGACGACCGCGACCTGGCGGGTGACCTGGGCGAGCAGCCGCACCGTCCTGGCGATGACGTCGTCGAGGTCGACGGCGCCCTCGAGGAAGACGGAGATGGCGCGGCGCTCGGCGGGGCTGAGCGGCTTGACACCGGCCAGCCGGTCCACGAACAGCCGGTAGCCCAGCTCGGTGGGCACGCGTCCGGCGCTGGTGTGCGGCTGCGCGATGTAGCCCTCCTCCTCCAGCACGGCCATGTCGTTGCGGATCGTCGCCGGAGAGACCCCGAGGTGGTGCCGCTCGACCAGGGCCCGCGACCCGACGGGCTCGTTGGTGGCGACGTAGTCCTCGACGATGGCGCGCAGCACCTCGAGCCTGCGGTCCTCGTGCACGCAGCCACCTCCCGACGGCGCCCTGGCACTCGTGGCGCCCGAGTGCCAAGTGTACGCACCACGGGCCGGGCCCGCCCGGCGCGGACCGGGGGCGTGCCGCAGCCGGGTCCCGGGCGCGGCGCAGGCTAGCCTCGGCGCCGGAAGGGGGTCACCGTGACGGTCCCACCCGAGGCACCCGAGCCGACACCGCAGGCGCTGGCGGCGCTGGGGAGCGAGCACCTTCCGCTGGACCGCACGGCTGACGACCAGCGGGTCCCGGGGTGGCTCAAGCGGGCCGTGGTCTGGACCATCGTCGTGCTCGTCGCCACCCGGGTGGCGCTGTGGGCCTTCAGCAGCCTCACCACCTTCTGGTTCAGGCCGCCCGCGGGATGCGCCGGGGCTTGGCCACCTTCCTCGTCATGGGGGCGATCCTGCTGGGCACCGCGGCGTTCTTCGCGGTGTTCGGGCAGCTGCTGTTCACCCAGCTCGCCGAGCTGGTGAAGAGCGTGCCCACCCTCATCGAGGACATCGTGGAGTGGGTCAACCGCACGTTCGACACCGACCTGGACTACCGGTCGCTGCTGGACTCCCTCAACATCTCCCCCGCCCAGATCGCCAACATCGCAGGTGACCTCGGGCTCGGCGTCCTGGGACTGATCACCACAGCGGTCGGCCTGATCTTCAACATCTTCACGATGCTGCTGTTCGCCTTCTACCTCGCCGCCGACGGCCACCGGTTGCGTCGCACGGTCGCGTCGTGGCTGCCACCGTCCCGGCAGCGGGTGTTCTTGCGGGTGTGGGAGATCTCCTCGGAGAAAGCCGGCGGCTACGTCATCTCCCGGGGCGTGCTCGCGGTCATCAGCGCGACGGCGCACAGCATCTTCTTCGCCATCGTCGGGGTGCCGTACTGGCTGCCGCTCGGCCTGTGGGTCGGCCTGGTGTCGCAGTTCATCCCGACGATCGGCACCTACCTGGCCGGCGCCCTGCCGATCATCATCGCGCTGGTCGGCGGCGACCTCGTGGCCGCCGCGCTCATCCTCGGCTTCGTCCTCGTCTACCAGCAGGTGGAGAACTACTTCCTC
>JALOLN010000267.1 GCA_025455945.1 Actinomycetes bacterium | reverse complement strand
AGTTCCTCGGTCCCGTCCCCGTCGGCGCGGTGGACGTCGCCGCAGCCGTCGAGCGCGACGGGCGCAGCGTGCAGCTGCTCTCGGGTGAGCTCTCCGCCGCGGGCCGCCCCGTGCTGCGCGCCCGGGCCTGGGTGCTGCGCACCGACGACGCCGGGCCGACCGCGGGGGCGACGGGTGTGGCAGCGATCCCCGGGCCGGACGCCGGCGTCGCCGATGCCGCCGAGTTCGACTTCGGCTACGGCCACGCCATGCAGTGGCGCACCGTCGGCGGCCGGGCGGACCGACCCGGGCCGGCCACGGTCTGGGCCCGGCCCCGGCTGCCGCTGGTGCCCGACGAGCAGCCCGCGCCCGAGCAGGTGACGGCGCTGGCCGCAGACGCGGGCAGCGGGGTCTCGTGGGAGCTGCCGTGGGACCGCTGGTCGTTCGTCAACGTCGACCTCGACCTGTCGTTCGCCCGGCGGCCGATCGACGGCTGGGTCGGCATGGCCGCCCGCACCACCATGGCCGGCGACGGCACCGGCCAGTGCCGGACGGTCCTGCACGACGGGGACGGGTGGTTCGGGCAGTCCGTCCAGTCGCTGCTCGTCGCGCCCCGCGAATGACCCGCGATCAGGCCAGCGTCCAGTCGCGGACCTCGGGCAGGTCCTCGAGGTGCTCGACGACGTAGGCCCGGTGCCGGGCCAGCTGCTCCTCGCACCAGGCGTACAGCTCGCTGGCGCCCGGTGGCACCCGGCGGGCGTTGTTCAGCGCGTCCATGACGAGGTGGAACCGGCTCACCCGGTTGCGCACGACCATGTCGAACGGCGTGGTGGTCGTGCCCTCCTCGATGAAGCCGCGGACGCGGAACCGGTCGGCGTCCGGCCGGCCGTGCACGAGCTGGTGCACCGCCCCGGGGTAGCCGTGGAAGCCGAACACCACGTCGACGTGGTCGGTGAACAGCTCCTCGAAGGCCAGCTCGTCCATGCCGTGCGGGTGGTCCTTGGGGCGCGGCAGCGTCATGAGGTCGACGACGTTGACGACCCGGACCCGGAAGTGCGGCAGCCGGGTGACGAGGAGCTGTGCGGCAGCGACCGTCTCCATCGTGACGACGTCCCCCGCGCAGGCCAGCACGATGTCGGGGTCGGAGGTTCCGTCGTCGTTGCCGGCCCACTCCCACACCCCTGCACCGCGGGCGCAGTGCGCCATCGCCTCGTCGATGGACAGCCACTGCAGCTGCGGCTGCTTGTCGATGACGATGGCGTTGACGTAGGACCGTGACCGCAGGCAGTGGTCGGCGACCGACAGCAGGCAGTTGGCGTCCGGCGGCAGGTACACCCGGCTGACCGTGCCGCGCTGGGTGATGATGTTCTGCAGCAGCCCCGGGCCCTGGTGGGAGAAGCCGTTGTGGTCGTTGCGCCACGCGGTGGAGGTCAGCAGCACGTTGAGGCTCGGGACGGGCTCGCGCCAGGGCAGGTGGGCGGCCTCCTCCAGCCACTTGGCGTGCTGGATGGTCTGCGAGGCGCTCACCATCGCGAACGCCTCGTACGTCGCGAACAGCCCGTGCCGGCCGGTGAGCGTGTAGCCCTCCAGCCAGCCGTGGCAGTTGTGCTCGCTGAGCACCTCCATCACCCGGCCGTCCCGCGACAGCGCGACGTCGTCGGGCTCGACCCGCTCCATGAAGGCCCGGTCGGTGGCCTCGAACACCGCACCGAGCCGGTTGCTGTTGGTCTCGTCCGGGCAGAAGAGCCGGAAGGTGTCGTTGGCCGCGTAGACGTCCCGCAGCAGGGCGCCGAGGACGCGGGTGGACTCGCTGCGCACCACACCGGGCGCGGGCACGTCGAGGGCGTAGCGGCGGGGGTCCGGCAGGTCCAGCGGCCGGGTCAGCCGTCCGCCGTTGGCGTGCGGGGTGGCGGCCAGCCGCAGGTCCCCGGCCGGCATCGCCGAGCGCACGAGCGGCACCGGGCGACCGTGCGCGTCGAAGAGCTCCTCGGGCCGGTAGGTGCGCAGCCACTCCTCCAGTGCCGCGAGGTGGGCCGGGTTCTCCCGCACGCCCGCCAGCGGCACCTGGTGGGCGCGCCAGGTGCCCTCGACGCGGACCCCGTCCACCGTCTGCGGACCCGTCCACCCCTTGGGGGTGCGCAGCACGACGAGCGGCCACCTGGGCCGTGCCCCGTCCCACTCCCCCGAGCGCGCCGACTGCTGGATGCTGCGGATCCGCACCCAGGCGTGCGCCAGCGTGGCCGCGAACCTCAGGTGCATGCCCGGCAGGTCGTCGCCGCCGACCTCGAGCACCTCGTAGCCGTGCCCCTCCAGCAGCGCACGCACCTCCGCCGGGTCCTTGCGGCCGAGCACGGTCGGCCCGGCGATCTTGGCGCCGTTGAGGTGCAGCACGGGCAGGACCGCGCCGTCCCGGCGGGGGTTGAGGAAGCTGATCCCCTTCCACGACCCCTCCAGCGGCCCGGTCTCGGCCTCGCCGTCGCCGACGACCGCGAGGGCGAGCAGGTCCGGGTTGTCGAACACCGCCCCGAACGCGTGGACGAGGACGTAGCCGAGCTCACCACCCTCGTGGATGGACCCCGGAGTGGTGACGGACACGTGCGAGGGGATCCCGCCAGGGGTGGAGAACCGCCGGACCAGCCGCTGCAGTCCGGCCTCGTCGAGCGTGACGTCCGGGTACACCTCGGAGTAGGTGCCCTCCAGCCAGCCGGCCGCCACCAGTGCCGGCCCGCCGTGGCCCGGACCGGTGAGGTAGAGCGCCTGCTGGCCGGTGTGCCGGACCAGCCGGGAGACGTGGGCGTAGACGAACGCCAGGCCGGGACTGGTCCCCCAGTGCCCGAGCAGCCGGGGCTTGATGTGCTCGGCCTGTAGCGGCTCGCGCAGCAGCGGGTTGTCCCGCAGGTAGATCTGGCCCACGGTGAGGAAGTTGCAGGCCCGCCACCACGCGTCCAGGGCGGCGACCTCGTCGGCGGACGGCGCCGCGAGCCGGGCCCCCAGCGCCTCGATCTCGGACGGCGGGACGGAGCTGGTCATCGAGACCTCCTGGGACGGGTCCCCTCGATCCTGCCCGGCGGCGGCCTGGAGCGCACGGCCGGCCCCGGCCACCGGGCTCTAGGCTCCC
>JALOLN010000266.1 GCA_025455945.1 Actinomycetes bacterium | reverse complement strand
GCCAGCCCGGCCCGGGACAGCGGCAGCATCACGCGGGCCACGGTGGCGGCCCAGCCGCGGCCGAGGACGGCGGACGCCTCGAGCAGCCGCCGGTCGACCCCGGCGAAGGCGGCCAGCAGGGGCTGGACGGCGAACGGGAGGCTGTAGACGACCGAGGCGACGAGCAGTCCGGTGAAGCTGAACGCCAGGGTGGCCCCGGTCGTCTCCTGGACCCAGCGCCCGAGCGGGGACTGCGCCCCCATCGCGACCAGCAGGTAGTAGCCCAGGACCGTGGGCGGCAGGACGAGCGGCAGCGCGACGACACCCTCCACGAGCACGGTCCAGCGGCGCCGGGACAGGGCCAGCCAGGCCGCCAGCGGCACCGCCACGACGAGCAGGATCGCGGTGGTGGCCAGCGCCAGCCGGGCGGTGAGCGCGACGGCCTCCCAGTCCATCCCTACGTCCCTGGCAGGGTGAAGCCGTAGTCGGCGAGGATCGCGCGGCCGGCGTCCCCGAGGAGGGTGTCCCGCACCACCCGGGCGGCGGCCGGGTCGCCGGCGCCGGCGAGGACGACGCCCCCCTGGTCCAGGCGCGGGTAGGACTCCAGGGGCACCTCGACCCAGGAGCCCCGACCGCGCAGCGGGTCGGAGCGCACAAGGGACAGCGCGACCACCCCCGCCTGGGCGTTTCCGGAGCTGACGAACTCCGCGGCCTGGGCGACGTTCTCGCCCAGCACGAGCTTGGGCGCCACCTGGTCGTACACCCCGGCGCTGCGCAGCGCGGCGACGGCGGCTCGTCCGTAGGGCGCATGCTCCGGGTTGGCGATGGCCACGGTGCGGATCCGTCGGTCGGTGAGCACGGCCAGCCCCGGGCCTGGGTCGACCGGTGACCCCTCCGGCGTCCACACGACGAGCCGGCCGACCGCGTACGGGAACACCTCCGCCGCGGTGGCCAGCCCCCGGTCGGCGAGCTGTCGCGGGTAGGCCAGGTCGGCGGACAGGTACAGGTCGAAGGGCGCGCCGTTGGCGATCTGCTGGACGAACGTGCCGGAGGAGCCGTAGGTGACGTCGACGCGGATCTCGGGATGCTCCTCGGCCACCAGGGCGAGGACCTCCTCGAGGGCGTACTTCAGGTCGGCGGCGGCGGCCACCCGGACGACCCGGTCGGGCTGGTCGGACGGGTCCGCGCAGGCGGACAGGGGCAGCAGGGCGACGGCCGTGAGCACCGCCGCGGCGACCCGGGGGAGGCGGCGGCTCATCGCGCCGGCAGCCCGGGCGCCCCCGGCTCGACGATCACCGTGGTCGCCTTCACGACCGCGGTCGCCACCGACCCGGGCACCAGGCCCAGCTCGTCAGCGGCCTCCCGGGTCATCAGCGAGACGAGCCGGAACGGCCCGGCCTGGATCTCGACCTGGGCCACCAGGTCCCCGCGGCGGACGTCGGTGACGACGCCGTCCAGCCGGTTGCGGGCCGACGAGGCGGCGAACTCCCGCCCGTCCCCGGTGCGACGGGACCGGACGAAGGCGGCGAGCTCCGCACCGTCGACCACCAGCCGACCGCCGGGGCCCCGGGACGCGGTCAGGTGACCCTGGTCGACCCAGCGGCGCACCGTGTCGTCGCTGACGCGCAGCAGGGCCGCCACCTCGCTGATCCGAAGATGCGGCACGAACGCCACGATAGCGCCGATTGTGCGGAGCCGTCTCCCGGCGTGCGGTCCGACCGGCTGGGACCTAGCCTCGGCGGCGTGATCGCGCTCCTCCGGAAGAAGGCCGTCGGCTCCACCGTCGACCTCTTCTCGCACGGCCCCGACCCGCTCGCCGACACCCTGTCCCACGGCGGGGACCCCGGGCTGTTCGGCCCCGGGTCGGTCACCTGGCCGGTCCTCGGGGACCCGGCCTCGTTCGTCGGCGGGATCCGGGCCATGCTGCTGCAGGCCGCCCACCCGGAGGTGGCGGCCGGCGTCAGCCAGCACTCCCGGTACCGCCAGGACCCGCTGGGCCGGCTGTCGCGGACCTCGGCCTACGTCAGCGCCACCGCCTACGGCGCCCTGCCGGAGGTCCACGCCGCCGTCCGGATGGTCAACGCCCGACACCGGCGGGTGGCCGGGCGGTCCCACCGCGACCGGCCCTACGCCGCCGCGGCCCCCGAGCTCGCGGCCTGGGTGCACAACACCCTCGTCGACTCCTTCGTCACCGCCCAGCAGCGGTACGGCGGCTTCCGCCTGTCCACCGCTGACGCCGACCGCTTCGTCGAGGAGCAGACCGCTGTCGGCCGGCTGCTGGGGGCGGACCCGCTGCCGGCCACCGCGGCGAGCCTCGCCGCGTGGATCGGCGACCATCCCCAACTGGCACCCTCGCCGGGACAGCGTGAGGCGATCGCGTTCCTGCGGCGGCCGCCGCTGCCGCCCGCGATCCGGGTGGCCTACGGCTTCCTCTTCCGCGCCGCGGTGGCCACCGTCCCACCGCGGATCAGGCAGACCATCGGGGTGCGCCGGGCCCCGGGGGCCGTGGTCCTGGGACGGGCCGCGACCGGCGCCCTGCGGTGGGCGCTGGGCCCCTCGCCGGCCTGGCAGCTGGCCACCACCCGGGTCGGTGCGCCACCGCCGGCGCTCGGGAGGCGGCCGAGCCCGGCGGCTGGCACAGTCGGCGCATGACGACGCTGCGTGACCTCTCGGTGCTCGTGGCCGGCGCCACCGGAGGGCTCGGTGCGCCGATCGCCCGCCGGCTCGCTGCGTCCGGCGCCCAGCTCACCCTGCTGGGGCGCGACCCGCGCCGGCTGCAGGCGCTCGGGCTCGCCGCGGCCGTCGCCACCGGTGACCTGCGCGACGCGGCCACGGCGGAGCGGGCCGTCGCGGCGGCGGTCGCCGCGCACGGGCGGCTGGACGGCCTGGTCGTCGCCGTCGGTGCCGTGGCCTTCGGGCCGGCGGCCGACCTGCCCGACGAGGTGCTGCTCGACCTCGTGCTCGTCAACACGGTCGCGCCGATCCGGCTGCTGCGGGCCGCCCTGCCGCACCTGGCGGCATCAGCGGCCGACGGCCGGTCGCCGTTCGTGGTTAACCTCAGTGCGGTCGTGGCCGAGCACCCCACGGCCGGCATGGCGGCCTACTCGGCGTCGAAGGCCGCGCTGACCGCCCACGACGTCGCCGTGGGGCGGGAGCT
>JALOLN010000070.1 GCA_025455945.1 Actinomycetes bacterium | reverse complement strand
GCGTTCGTCCTGCTGGTCTCGGTGCTGCTCGCCGTCGGCCAGCTCGGCCTGCTGGCCCTCAACACCGTGCTCGCCCAGGGCTCGTTCGTCGCGCACGACCTCACCGACCGGGTGGACGCCCTCCACGACCGCGAGCAGGCGCTGCAGCAGGAGGTCGCCGTCCTGGAGTCCCCGCAGCGGCTGGCCGAGCGGGCGCGCCAGATCGGGCTGGTCCCCGGCACGAACCCGGTCTTCCTCCGCACCGAGGACGCCACGATCCTCGGCGTGCCGACCCCGGCGAAGCGTCCGGCGACCGGGGTCGCCCGGTGACGCCCCCGCGCCGCTCGGTGCCCCCGCGCACGCCCCCGCGGACGGCGGCGGCCCGCACCGGCGGGCGAGCGGCGGCAGCAGCCCCCGCGCGCCCGCGGCCGCCCCGGTCTGCCGCACCTCCGCGGCCACCGCGGCCGCCGCGCCCGCCACGGCCGCCGCGCACCCTGCGGCTGGGCGACTCGTCCCGGCGGCTGCACGGCGCCCTCATCGCGGCGGCCGTCGTCCTCAGCCTGTTCGGCGGCCGGCTGCTCGACTTGCAGGCCGTCCAGGCGCCGGAGAACGCCGCCCGCGCGGAGGCCGGCCGGCTGCGCACCGTGGAGCTGCCCGCGGCGCGGGGGGAGATCACCGACGTCCACGGCACGGTGCTCGCGACCAGCGTCGAGGCCCGCAACGTCACCGCCGACCAGACCCTCGTCGAGGACCCGGCGACGTCCGCGGCCCTGCTGGCGCCGGTGCTCGGGGTCAACGCGGCCGGCCAGCAGGAGCTGCAGGAGCGGCTCACCGGCACCAAGCGGTTCGTGTACCTGGCCCGGCAGGTCACGCCCGAGGCCTGGGAGCAGGTGTCGGACCTGGAGCTGCCCGGCATCTTCAGCGAGCCGACGACCCGGCGGGTCTACCCCGCCAGCGGGCTGGCGGCGAGCGTCGTGGGCTTCGTCGGCCGTGAAGGCGACGGCCGCGGCGGCATCGAGCTGGCCTACCAGCAGGAGCTCGCCGGTCTCGACGGGGTGCTGACCTACGAGGCCGGGGCGGGCGGCCGGCAGATCCCCACCGACTCCGCGGCGGAGGAGGAGCCGGTGGCCGGCTCCGACATCCGGCTGACCATCGACCGGGACATCCAGTGGCAGGCCCAGCACCTGCTGGAGGCGAAGGTCGAGGAGGCCAACGCCGACAGCGGCACGGTCGTCGTCCTCGACACCCGCACCGGTGCGATCCGCGCGCTGGCCACCGCCCCGACGTTCGACCCGGGTGACCTCGGCTCGGCGTCGGCCGAGGACATCGGCAACCGGGCGCTGTCCGACATCTACGAGCCCGGCTCCACCAGCAAGATCATGACCGCGGCCGCGGTGCTGGAGGAGGGCGCGCTCAGGGCGGGCAGCACCGTCGTCGTCCCGGCCAGCCGCAACGGCACCTCGGTGGGGCTCAAGCTGGGCGAGAAGGTGTTCCACGACCACGCCGACCACGGGGTGGAGCGGCTCACCTTCACCGGTGTCCTCGCCAAGTCCAGCAACATCGGCACGATCATCGCCGCGAAGAAGATCGGCAAGGACCGGCTCTACGGCTACCTGAAGAAGTTCGGCATCGGGGAGCCGACCGGCCTGGGGTTCCCCGGCGAGAGCAAGGGCCTGCTCACGGCCCCGGCCACCTGGTCGCCCGAGCAGTTCGGGACGGTGGCGTTCGGGCAGGGCCTGTCCCTCAACGCCGTCCAGGCCGCCTCGGTGTTCGCCACGATCGCGAACAACGGGGTCCGCGTGCAGCCCTCCCTGGTGGCCGGGACCGTCGCCCCCGACGGCTCGTTCGTCGCCTCGGGCGCGCCCTCGACCACCCGCGTGGTCTCCGCGCGGACGGCGGCCACGCTGCGGGCGATGCTGGAGAGCGTGGTCTCCGACGAGGGGACCGCCCCGATGGCCAAGATCCCCGGCTACCGGGTGGCCGGCAAGACCGGCACGGCCAACCGGGTCGACCCGGCGTGCAGCTGCTACCGGGGGTACACCGCCTCGTTCATCGGCTTCGCCCCCGCCGACCAGCCCCGGCTGGTCGTCGCGGTCACCCTGCAGAACCCGCGCAACGGCCACTACGGCGGGCGGCTCGCCGGCCCGGTGTTCCGCGACGTCATGGCCTTCGCCCTGCAGTCGATGAAGGTCCCCCCCACGGGGACGGCGCCGCCGCGGCTGAAGCTCACCGCGCCCTGACCGGTAGCCTCACGTCGTGTCCGAACCAGGCGGCCGAGAGCGGCTTGCGCGCCCCACGGTGGCCCCCCGGCCGCTCGCGGAGGTGGCCGTGGCCCTCGGGCTGCCGAGGGACGCCGCCCCGGCGGGCGCCACGGTGACCGGGGTGACGCTGGACTCCCGCGACGTCCGGCCGGGGGACCTGTACGCCGCCCTGCCGGGCAGCCGGGCGCACGGTGCCGACTTCGCCGCCGCAGCTGCCGCAGCCGGCGCGGTCGCCGTGCTCACCGACCCCGCCGGGGCCGCCCGGGCGCTGGCCGCGGGGCTGCCCGCGCTGGTCGTCGACCTGCCGCGGGACCGGCTCGGCGAGGTCGCCGCGCTCGTGTACGGGCGGCCCGCGGAGCGGCTGCTGCTCGTCGGGGTCACCGGCACGAACGGCAAGACGACCACGGCGTTCCTCCTCGAGGCCGGGCTGCGGGCCGCCGGCCACCGCACCGGGCTGGTCGGCACGGTGGAGACGAGGGTGGCCGGCGAGGTGCTGCCCAGCGAGCGGACCACCCCGGAGGCCCCGGACGTCCAGGCGCTGCTCGCGCTCATGGTGGAGCGGGGCTGCACCGCCGCCGCCATGGAGGTGTCCAGCCACGCCCTCGCCCTCGGCCGGGTCGACGGCACCGTGTTCGACGTCGCGGTGTTCACCAACCTCAGCCAGGACCACCTCGACTTCCACGCCACCATCGAGGACTACTACGGGGCCAAGGCGACCCTGTTCACCCCCGCCCGGTCGCGCACCGCGGTGGTCTGCGTCGACGGGCCCTCGGGACGCCGGCTCGCGGGCGAGGCGACCGTCCCGGTGACGACGTACACCGCGGCCGCCGGGCCCGCGGACTGGCGGGCCAGCGGGCTGCACCTGGACGCCGAGGGGGCCCGGTTCGTCGTCGAGGGGCCGGCGGGGGAGCGCGCGCCGGCCCGGGTCCGGCTGGCCGGCGGCTTCAACGTGGCCAACGCCCTCGGCGCCGTCGTGGCCCTCGTCACGGCCGGCCTGCCGCTGGCCGCGGCGGTCGCCGGGGTCGGCGCCGTCGAGGGGGTGCCCGGACGGATGGAGCGGGTCGATGCCGGGCAGCCGTTCCTCGCCCTCGTCGACTACGCCCACACCCCCGAGGCGGTCGAGACCCTGCTCGCCGCCGTCCGGGCGGTCACCGCCGGCCGGGTCGTCGTCGTCCTCGGCTGCGGCGGGGACCGCGACCCCTTCAAGCGGCCGCTCATGGGCGCCGCGGCGGTTCTGGGCGCCGACGTCGCCGTCCTCACCAACGACAACCCGCGCTCGGAGGACCCCGCCCGGATCATCGAGGCCATGCTGGAGGGCGCCCGGGCGGTCGCCCCCGACGCCGCCGACCGGGTGGTCGTCGAGCCGGACCGGGCGGTGGCGATCGCCCTGGCCGTGGCCCGGGCCCGGCCCGGAGACGCGGTCGTCGTGGCGGGCAAGGGGCACGAGCAGGGCCAGGAGCAGGCCGGCGTGGTGCGCGCGTTCGACGATCGGGTCGAGCTGCGGCGGGCCCTGGCGCACTCGTGGGACGGTTCCCGGTGATCCCGCTGACCCTCGCCGAGATCGCCGCCGTGCTCGGTGGCGCCGTCCACGACGGAGACCCGGCCACCGTCGTCTCCGGTCCGGCCGGCGTCGACTCCCGCACGGTGCCGCCGGGCGGGCTGTTCGCCGCCCTCCCCGGGGAGCAGCACGACGGGCACGACTTCGCCGCGGCGGCGGTGCACGCGGGTGCGGCCGCGGTGCTCGCGGCCCGGCCGGTGGGTCAGCCCGCGGTCGTCGTGGACGACGTGGTCGCCGCCCTGGGCCGGCTCGCCGCGACGGTGCGGCGCCGGCTGACCGGCCTGCACGTGGTCGCCGTCACCGGGTCCTCGGGCAAGACGAGCACCAAGGACCTGCTCGCCCAGGTGCTGGAGCGGCTCGGCCCGACCGTGGCCCCGCCGGGGTCGTTCAACAACGAGATCGGGCTGCCGCTGACCGTGCTCAGCGCCGACGAGCGGACCCGCTACCTGGTCCTGGAGATGGGCGCCCGTGGCGCCGGGCACATCCGTGACCTCGCGGAGGTCGCCGCACCCGACGTGGGCTGCGTGCTCAACGTCGGCTCCGCGCACGTGGGCGAGTTCGGCTCGCGGGCGGCGATCGCCGCTGCCAAGCGGGAGCTCGTCGAAGCGCTGCCGGCCGGGGGCGTCGCCGTGCTCAACGCCGACGACCCGCTGGTGCGGGCGATGGCGGCGCACACCGCGGCCCGGGTGGTCACCTACGGCGAGGGCGAGGGCGCGCAGGTGCGGGCCGTCGACGTCGCCGTCGACGAGCGCGGCCGGGCCCGGTTCGAGATCGTGACGCCGGGCGGCCGGGGAGTCGTCGCGCTGCGCCTGGTGGGCGAGCACCACGTCGCCAACGCCCTGGCCGCCGCAGCGGTGGCGCTCGACGCGGGGGCCGCGGTGGACGTCGTCGCCGAGGCCCTCACCGAGGCCGAGCCGCGCAGCCGCTGGCGGATGGAGGTCGTCGACCGGGCGGACGGCGTCACCGTCATCAACGACGCCTACAACGCCAACCCGGAGTCGATGCGGGCCGCGCTCAAGGCCCTCGTGGCGCTGGCCGCCGGCCGGCGCAGCTGGGCGGTCCTCGGTGAGATGCGCGAGCTGGGCGAGCACAGCGTCGCCGAGCACGACGCCGTGGGCCGCCTGGCGGTGCGGCTGGACGTCAGCCGGCTGGTGGTGGTCGGGCAGGGTGCCCGGACGCTGCACCTCGGGGCCAGCCTCGAGGGGTCGTGGGGCGAGGAGTCGGTCTTCGTGCCGGACGCCGAGGCCGCCATCGCCCTGCTGCGCGCGCAGCTGCGGCCGGGTGACGTCGTCTTGGTCAAGGCGTCCCGGGCCGCCGGTCTGGACCGGGTCGCCACGGCGCTGCTCGAGGAGGAGGACCGGTGAGGCTCGTCCTGGTCTCGGCGGCCGTGGGGCTCTTGGTCGGCCTCTTCGGCACCCCGCTGCTCATCCGGCTGCTGCGCGCGCACGGCTACGCGCAGGCCATCCGGACCGACACCGACGCCGCGACGTACCCGGCCCACGAGGCCAAGCGCGGGACCCCCTCGATGGGCGGGCTGACCATCGTGGGTGGCACGCTGCTCGGCTACGCCCTGGCCCACCTGTACGGCGTGACCAGCCCCTCGGCATCCGGGCTGCTCGTGCTGTTCCTCATGACCGGGCTGGCCGCCGTGGGGTTCGCCGACGACTACATCAAGATCTTCAAGCAGCGCAGCACGGGGCTGCGGGCGCGGACCAAGCTCGTCGGCCAGGCGGTGGTGTCCGTGGCGTTCGCCCTGCTGAGCGTGCAGTTCGCCGACGACCGGGGCGTCGCGCCGGCCTCGCGGGCGATCTCCTTCGTCCGGGACACCCCCTGGGTGCTGCCCACGGCCGCGTTCGTCCTGTGGGTCTACGTCATGGTGGCGGCGACGTCCAACGGGGTGAACCTCACCGACGGGCTGGACGGGCTGGCCACGGGGGCCTCGGCGATCGTGTTCGGCTCCTACGTCGTCATCAGCATCTGGCAGTTCACCCACGCCTGCTCCGACGGGCTGCTGCCCAAGTGCTACGAGGTGCGCGACCCGCTCGACCTGGCGGTGATCGCCGCGGGGCTGGTCGGCGCCTGCTTCGGGTTCCTGTGGTGGAACGCCTCCCCGGCGCAGATCTTCATGGGCGACACCGGCTCGCTGGCCCTGGGCGGGGCGATGGCCGGCCTGGCGCTGATCTCCCGGACCGAGCTGCTGCTCGTGCTGCTCGGCGGGCTCTTCGTCCTCATCACCGCCTCGGTGATCCTCCAGGTCGCCTCGTTCCGGCTCACCCGGCGACGGGTCTTCCTGATGGCCCCGCTGCAGCACCACTTCGAGATGAAGGGGTGGGGCGAGGTGACCATCGTCATCCGGTTCTGGATCATCGCCGGCCTGTCGGCCGGGCTGGGGCTCGGGGTCTTCTACGCCGAGTGGGTCAGCGGAGGGCTGGTCTAGGTGCCGGAGCAGCCGTCCTGGCCCGGCCTGCTCGTGTGGGTGGCCGGACTCGGGGTGAGCGGGTCCGCCGCGGCGGCCGCCCTGCTGGAGGCGGGTGCGCAGGTCGTGGCGGTGGACGCCCGCGACGACGGCTCCCTCGACGAGCGGGCCGACGCGCTGGCTCGGCTCGGCGCGCAGGTCCGGCTCGGTCCCGCTGCGGTGGCCCCGGCGCTGCCCGATGGCGTCGACGTGGTCGTCGCCTCCCCCGGGTGGCGGCCTGACGCCCCCCTCCTCGCCGCGGCCGAGGCGCGCGGCGTGCCGGTCTGGAGCGAGGTGGAGCTGGCCTGGCGGCTGCGGCCGGAGGGGGCCGGGCCGTGGCTGACGCTCACCGGCACCAACGGCAAGACGACCACGGTGCGGATGCTGGTGGCCGTGCTGGGCGCCGCCGGCCACCGGGCCGTCGCCGCCGGCAACGTCGGGACCCCGCTCGTCGCGGCGGTGCGCGCCGAGCCCGCCTACGACGTCGTGGCCGTGGAGCTGTCGAGCTTCCAGCTGCACCGCACCCGCTCGGTCCGGCCGCTGGCGTCCGCCCTGCTCAACGTGGCACCCGACCACGTCGACTGGCACGGCTCGCTCGCGGCGTACGCGGCGGACAAGGGCCGGGTGTACGACGGCACGCAGCGGGCCGCGGTGCACACCCTGGCCGACCCCGAGACCGGCCGGTTGCTGGCCGCGGCGGCCCTCGCCCCGGGCTGCGCCCGCGTCGGCGTCACCCTCGGCGCCCCGGCGCCGGGTCAGCTCGGTGTGGTGGACGACCACCTGGTCGACCGGGCGTTCGGGCCGGACCCGGACCCGGTGCCGCTGGCGGCCGTGGCCGACGTGCGCCCCTCCGGGCCGCACAACGTGGCGAACGCGCTGGCGGCGGCCGCGCTGGCCCGGGCGTACGGCGTCCCGGCGGACGCGGTGCGGGCGGGGCTGCGGGGGTTCGTGCCGGACCCGCACCGGATCGCCGCCGTGGGGGACGTGGCCGGCGTGCACTACGTGGACGACTCGAAGGCGACCAACCCGCACGCCGCGGCCGCGTCGCTGGCGGCCTTCGACCCGGTGGTCTGGGTCGCGGGCGGCCTGGCCAAGGGGGCCACCTTCGACGACCTGGTGCGCGGCGCCGCCGGGCGGCTGCGGGCGGTCGTGCTGCTGGGCCGGGACCGGGCGCTGATCGCCGAGGCCCTGGCGCGACACGCGCCCGAGGTCCCCGTCGTGGACGTGGCCAGCACGGACACTGGCGTCATGGCGCAGGTCGTGCGGGCCGCTGCGGCGGCGGCCCAGCCCGGGGACACCGTTCTGCTCGCCCCCGCCTGCGCCTCGATGGACCTGTTCACGGACTACGGCCACCGGGGGGACGCCTTCGCGGCGGCGGTGCGCGCGCTGAGGGACCAGTGAGCAGCGCGACCAAGCCCGCCGTCCGACGTGGTGCGGCCCGCGGTGCCGCCCCGGCCGGTGACGACTCGGGCCCGAGCGGACGGATCCTCGACCGGCCGCTGACCTCCTACCACCTGGTCATCGGGTGTACGACGTTCCTGCTCGGGCTCGGCCTGGTGATGGTGCTGTCGGCCTCCAGCGTGCGGGCCTACGCGGCGTCCGGCTCCTCGCTATCGATCTTCCAGAAGCAGCTGATGTGGGCGCTCATCGGGCTGCCGCTGATGTGGTGGGTCTCCCGCCTGCCCGTCCGGGCGTTCCGCGCCGCGGCCATCCCGCTGCTCGTCGGCGCGGTGGTGCTGCTGCTCCTCGTCCTCGTCCCCGGCATCGGGGTGAGCGTCAACGGCAACCAGAACTGGATCGACTTCGGCGGGCCGTTCCGGCTGCAGCCGTCCGAGGCGGCGAAGCTGGCCCTGGTCGTCTGGGGCGCCGACCTGCTGGTGCGCAAGCACCGGCTGCTCACCCAGTGGCGGCACCTCCTCGTGCCGCTGCTGCCGGTCTCCGGCACGGTGCTGCTGCTCGTCCTGCTCGGCGGGGACCTCGGCACCGCGATCGTCCTCACCGCCATCGTCGCCGCCCTGCTGTTCGTCGTCGGCGCGCCGGCCCGGCTGTTCGCCATCCTCGGTGCCGCCGGGGTGGCCATGGTCGCGCTGCTCGCCGTCGCCGCCCCGTACCGGCTGCGCCGGATCGAGGTCTGGCTGCACCCTGAGACCGACTACCTCAGTGCCGGCTGGCAGGTCGCGCACGCGAAGTTCGCCCTCGGCAGCGGCGGCTGGTGGGGCCTCGGCCTCGGGGCCGGCCGGGAGAAGTGGGGCGGGCTGCCCGAGGCGCACACCGACTTCATCTTCGCCGTCATCGGCGAGGAGCTCGGGCTCATCGGGACGCTCGCCGTGCTCGTGCTGTTCGGGCTGCTGGTGTACGCGGGAGTCCGCATCTCGCTGCGCTCACGGGACCGATTCGTGCGGCTCGCGGCCAGCGCGACCACCGCGTGGCTGGCCGTCCAGGCGCTGGTCAACATCGGGACCGTGCTCGGGCTGCTGCCGGTGACCGGCGTCCCGCTGCCGCTGGTGTCCTACGGAGGCTCGGCGCTGCTGCCCACGCTGGTGGGGCTCGGCATGCTCGTCGCCTTCGCCCGCCAGGAGCCGGGGGCGGCCGCCGCCCTGGCCGCTCGCGGCCACGGGCCGGTCCGGCGGCTGCTCTCCCGACGCCGGAGCGGGTGAGCCGTGGTCGACCGCGCGCTCCGGGTGGTGCTCGCGGGGGGCGGCACCGCCGGGCACGTCGAGCCCGCCCTCGCCCTCGCCGACGCGCTGCGCCGGCGCCACCGCGACACCGAGGTCACGGCGCTCGGCACCGAGCGCGGGCTGGAGACCCGGCTGGTGCCGGCCCGTGGGTACGACCTGGCGCTCATCCCGGCGGTGCCGGTGCCGCGGCGGCCCGGGCGGGACCTGCTCCGGCTGCCCGGCCGGCTGCGTGCCGCGGTCGCCGCCGCCGAGGACGTGCTCACCCGCACCGGGGCCGACGTCCTCGTCGGCTTCGGCGGGTACGTCGCGGGGCCGGCCTACCTGGCGGCCCGGCGCCGCCGGCTGCCCTTCGTCGTCCACGAGGCCAACGCCCGCCCGGGGCTGGCCAACCGGCTGGGTGCCCGGTTCACCCCTTATGTGGCCACGGCCACGCCCGGGAGCGCGCTGCCGCACGCCCAGCACCTCGGCATCCCGCTGCGCCGCGAGGTGACGACGCTGGACCGCGCGGGGCAGCGGGTCGCGGCCCGGGCGGCCTTCGGCCTCGACGCCGACCGCGCGGCCGCGGCGCTGCTCGCGGCCGGGGTGCAGGTGCTGCACGCGGCGGGGGCCGGCCACGACGTCGCGGTGCCGCGCCGGCCCGGCGAGCCGCCCTACGTCGTGCTGCCCTACGTCGACCGGATGGACCTCGCCTACGCAGCCGCGGACCTCGCGGTGTGCCGGGCCGGTGCGCTGACCTGCGCGGAGGTGGCCGCGGTCGGGTTGCCGGCCGCCTACGTGCCGCTGCCGGTGGGCAACGGCGAGCAGCGGCTCAATGCCGCGCCCGTGGTCGCCGCCGGCGGGGGGCTGCTCGTCGACGACGCGGC
>JALOLN010000265.1 GCA_025455945.1 Actinomycetes bacterium | reverse complement strand
AGTAACTTGACGCTACTGTCAAGTTGTGCAGGTCATGCGGAGCCGGGTCGACCCCCGGGCGGAGACGTTCCGCGCCAACCGGGAGGCCATGCTCGCCGCGCTGGCGGAGATCGACGCCCTGCAGCAGCAGGTGGTCGCTGGCGGCGGGGAGAAGGCGGTCGCGCGGGCCCGGTCCCGCGGCAAGCTGCTGCCCCGGGAGCGGATCGGGCTGCTCCTCGACCAGGACAGCCCCTTCCTCGAGCTGTCGCCGCTGGCGGGCCACGGCACCGACGACCCGCTCGGCGGGGGGCTGGTCACCGGCATCGGCGTCGTCAGCGGCGTCGAGTGCGTGGTGATCGCCAACGACCCGACGGTCAAGGGCGGGGCGCAGGGCCCGACCTCGGTAGCCAAGGGGCTGCGGGCGATGGACGTCGCCCGGGTCAACCGGCTGCCGCTGGTCAGCCTCACGGAGTCCGCAGGCGCCGACTTGCCCAAGCAGTCGCAGATCTTCGTGCCCGGCGGGGCCAGCTTCAAGAACCTCACCCAGCTCTCCGCGGCGGGCATCCCCACCGTCACCCTCGTGTTCGGCAGCTCGACCGCCGGCGGGGCGTACGTCCCCGGCATGAGCGACTACACGGTGCTGCAGAAGCAGGCGGCGAAGGTGTTCCTCGGCGGCCCTCCGCTGGTCAAGATGGCCATCGACGAAGACGCCGACGAGGAGGAGCTCGGCGGCGCCGAGATGCACGCGCGGACCTCGGGGCTGGCCGACTACCTCGGCCTCGACGAGCCGGACACGCTGCGCATCGGCCGCGAGATCGTCGGACACCTCAACTGGCGCAAGCAGGGCCCCGGGCCGCGGACGACGTCCCCCCAGCTCCCGCTGCACGACCCCGAGGAGCTGCTAGGGATCGCCAGCGCCGACGTCCGGATGCCGTTCGAGATCCGCGACGTCATCGCCCGGATCGTCGACGGCAGCCGGTTCGAGGAGTTCAAGCCGCTGTACGGCTCCACGCTGGTCACCGGCTGGGCCGAGGTGTGCGGCTTCCCCGTGGGCATCCTGGGCAACAACGGGATCCTGTTCTCCGAGGAGTCCCACAAGGGCGCTCAGTTCATCCAGCTCTGCAACCGGGCAGGCGTCCCGATCCTGTTCCTGCAGAACATCACCGGATTCATGGTCGGCACCCGGTACGAGCAGGGCGGCATCATCAAGGATGGCGCCAAGCTCATCAACGCCGTGTCGAACTCGACCGTGCCGCACCTGACGCTGATGGTCGGGGCCAGCTACGGCGCGGGCAACTACGGCATGAGCGGGCGGGCGTACGACCCCCGGTTCGTCTTCAGCTGGCCCAACCACAGGATCGCGGTGATGGGGCCCAAGCAGCTGGCCGGCGTCCTGACGATCGTGGCCCGGCAGAAGGCCGCCTCCCTGGGCATCGACTTCGACGAGGCGGCCTTCGCCCCGATGCGGGACGCCTTCGAGCAGCAGGTCGAGCGCGAGTCGACCGCGCTGTACGCGACCGGCCACCTGTGGGACGACGGCATCATCGACCCCCGCGACTCCCGCACCGTGCTGGGGATCGCGCTGTCCGCGGCCCACTCGGCCCCCGTCGAGGGCGCCCGCTCCTTCGGCGTCTTCCGGATGTGAGGCCCGCCATGACCACCACGGCCAGCGGGCCCGCCCCCCGCACCATCACCACGCTGCTCGTCGCCAACCGCGGCGAGATCGCCCGCCGGGTGTTCCGCACCGCCCGCACCCTCGGCATCGCCACCGTCGCCGTCTACAGCGACCCTGACGCCGATGCGCCGTTCGTCCGGGAGGCCGACGTCTCGGTGCCGCTCGGCGGGACCACCTCGGCCGAGTCCTACCTGGACGTGCCCAAGGTCCTGGACGCCGCGCGGCGTGCCGGCGCTGACGCGGTCCACCCGGGGTACGGCTTCCTCGCCGAGAACGCCGACTTCGCCCAGGCCGTCCTCGACGCGGGGCTGGTCTGGGTCGGCCCCTACCCGGACGCGATCAGGGCGATGGGCTCCAAGGTCGGGGCCAAGCGGCTCGTCGCGGCGGCCGGTGTGCCGCTCGCGCCGTCCGCGGAGCTCGCCGGCGACGACCCCGACGCGTGGACGGCGGCCGCCGAGCAGGTCGGCTTCCCGTTGCTGGTCAAGGCCTCTGCGGGCGGCGGCGGCAAGGGCATGCGCCTGGTCGCAGCGGCCGACGAGGTCGCCGACGCGGTCGCTGCCGCGCGCCGGGAAGCGGGCTCGTCCTTCGGTGACTCCACCGTGTTCCTGGAGCGCTACCTCACCGGTGCCCGGCACGTCGAGGTGCAGGTGTTCGGGGACACCCACGGGCACGTGGTCCACCTGTTCGAGCGCGAGTGCTCCATCCAGCGCCGGCACCAGAAGATCGTCGAGGAGTCGCCCTCACCGGGCACGACCGCGGCGACCCGCGACCAGATGACTGCGGCGGCGGTGGCGGCGGCAAGGGCGGTCGACTACGTCGGCGCCGGGACGGTGGAGTTCCTCGTCGCGGGGGAGGGTGCCGACCAGGAGTTCTTCTTCCTCGAGATGAACACCCGGCTGCAGGTCGAGCACCCCGTCACCGAGCTCGTCACAGGGCTCGACCTCGTGGCGCTGCAGCTCGAGGTGGCCCAGGGCCGGCCGCTGCCGTTCGGGCAGTCCGACGTCGCTGCGACCGGGCATGCGATCGAGGTGCGGCTGTATGCGGAGGACCCCGCCGCGGACTACCTGCCCTCGACCGGCCGGCTTGAGCTGCTCGAGCCGGGCACCGGACCCGGGGTGCGCTGGGACTCCGGCGTGGAGTCCGGCAGCGTCGTCTCGCCGTACTACGACCCGATGCTGGCCAAGGTCGTCGCGCACGGTGCCGACCGGGTGGAGGCCGCCCGGCGCCTGGCACACGCGCTGCGCGGCACCCGCCTGCACGGCCTGACCACCAACCGGGACTCGCTGGTGGCGGTCCTGGAGTCCGCGCCCTTCCGGGGTGGGGACACGCCGACGGACTTCCTCGACCGGCACCCCGACCTGTGCCGCCCCGTCGTCCCCGACCCGGTCCGGCGGGCCCATCTGGCGGCCGCGGCGCTGCACGCGGCGGCCGGCCGCCGCGCGGCCACGCCGACGCTGGCGTTCGCGCCGTCCGGGTGGCGCAACGTCGACGCCGGGCCCCAGTCGGTGACGTACGA
>JALOLN010000264.1 GCA_025455945.1 Actinomycetes bacterium | reverse complement strand
GGGACGAGGCGGACGAGGTCGCCCGGGCTGCTGTCCACGGTCACCCACAGGCTGCCGTCGGGGCCGTTGCGGACGCTGCGCAGTCGGCCCAGCTCCCCCACCAGCTCCGCGCGGGTCTCGGTGATGCGGTCGTCGGCGAGGGTCGCGACGAGCAGCTGCTCGTCCTTGAGCACCGCGATGGCGAGCCGACCCACCCAGTCACCCCATGGCTCGCCGGTGATGATCTCGGCGCCGGAGGGAGCGATGGTGGGGCAGCCGCTGGACCAGGCGGCGCCGATCGCGCCGGGGATGTCGGGCTCGGTCATGGGAGCGCCCTCGGCGTACCGCCCGCCCGGGCCGACCGGGTCCCAGCCGTAGTTGCCCCCGGGCACCAGGGCGTTCACCTCGTCGTCGCAGCCGGTCCCGTGCTCCACGCCGAACGCCGCCCCGTCGCTGGGTCGGAAGGCCAGGCCCTGCACGTTGCGGTGGCCGCTCGTCAGCACGCGCGGGTCACCGCCGGTCCGGGGGTTCCCGGGCGCCGGCTCGCCGTCGAGCGTGACGCGCAGCACCTTGCCGGCGAGGCTGTCGGGGTCCTGCGGCAGCGTCGGCTGCACGGCGTCGCCCGTGCCGATCCAGAGCATCCCGTCGGGGCCGATCTCCAACCGGCAGCCGAGGTGGCGGTTCCCGGCGCCCGCAGGGATGCCGGTGACGATCGGGGTGGGATCACCCAGCGCGTCGAGGCCCTCGGCGAGCCGGAACCGGACCACGCGCACGTCCTGCACGCGGCCCCCGGAGCCGGCCGCGAAGCAGGCGTAGATGCGGCGGTTCTGCTCGAACCGCGGGTCCAGGGCCAGGCCCATGAGCCCGCCCTCGCCGGCGGCGACGACCCCCGGGACCGTGGCGACCAGGCGTCGCTGCCCGTCCACGCCCACCGCGAGCGTCCCCGGGCGCTCGGTGACCAGCGGCGTGCCGTCCGGGAGGAAGCGCACCTCCCACGGGCGGTCGAAGCCCTCGAGGCGCTCGGCCACCTGCACCCCGCTGATGCGCACCTGGGGCGCCGCGGGGGATCCGGAGACCGACGGCGTGCCGGGTGCGGCCGAGGTCGTGGGGGCCGCTGAGGCCGTGCTCGGCGACGGCTGGGAGTCGGGCGTGCCGCCGGGCGTGCAGCCGGCCAGCACGAGCGCGGCAAGCGCGCCGGCAACCGGGACGGTGGGCAGGTGAGGGTGCGCGCCGCCACGTCGGGTCCCTCGCCATGCGCGCTTCCGGCTTGCTGTGGCGATGGAGACCATGGGGGGTCGGCGCCCGGTCGGGAGATCCACAGCCCCAGCATGCAACCCGGCCAGTCCGGCCGCGCGAGCACCTCGGGCGGGACGCGCTTGCGCGGGGCGACCCGGGCTGCGGCGTCGGCCGCTCGTGCCGCCCAGGCGGGACGTGCTTGCGTCGGGGGGACGCGGGCTGTGGGGCGGGGTCCGCGGCGAGCGCCTCAGTCCAGGACGCACTCCACGCGGTGGATCCAGTCGGGGGTGTCGGGCAGCGCGGCCCGGGTGCGCCCGAGGAGCACCGCGACCACCGGCACCGGTGCCGGGTGTGCCGGCCAGTCCGTCTCGCCATCCGTGCACACGATGATGACGTCGACCCGTGGCCGCAGCTCCTGCGCCGCGGTGATCCCCACGGCCATGTCCGTGCCGCCCCCGCCGCCGAGCCGGATGGCGTCGGCGCGTCGCACGGTGGCCACGGTGTGCACCGCGGCGTCGACGGCCAGCACGGTCACCTGGGGGTCGGCGACCCCGAGGGTCGCCAGCACGCCGTCGACCTCCCCGAGCGCCTGGGCCAGCAGGCCGTCGTCGACGCTGCCGGAGGTGTCGACGACCACGGCGACCCGCGGCACCGGCCGGCGCAGCGCCGGCAGGATGACCGGTCCCGCCGCCGCCTGCCGCCGGGCGATGCGCGTGTAGGTGTAGTCGGTGTGGCCGTGCGCCCATCCGACCCCCCGGCGCACCGCCGCGTGCAGGACGCTGCGCCAGTCGACGATCGGGTCGAGCAGCTGCTCCACCCAACGCCCCCACTCCCCGGGCACGCTGCCCCGCCCGCGCTGCTCCCGGAACGCGATCGCGACGGTGCGGCGCACGGCCTCGGCGGTCGTGCCGTCGAGGCCGCCGGCGGCGTCGTCGGAGGGCAGCTCGTACCCGCGGGGCATCCCGTCGCAGCCAGCGCCGCAGGACGGATCCGGGCCGACCGCTGGTCGCACCGGGGCGGCTGCCATGCCCGGGGCCGCCGCGCTCGGGCCGTCGGTGTCGCCCTGCCCGTCGGGGGCGGCGCTGCGCGGCTGCCACGACGGGTCGCCGTCCAGCCCGCGCTCGCCGGGATCCCGACCGTCCGCCGCGGTGGGGTCGGGATCCGTGGCCCCCGCTGCATCCGCGCCGAGGTCCGCCGGCAGGCCGGACAGCACCGCGAAGTGCTCCTCCGCGGCCCGCCCGGGCGCCAGGCCCAGGGCCCGGGGCGGGAGCAGCTCGTGCCGGTCGCCCAGGGCGGCGGCGCGGGCGGCCACGACGTGCGCGGGGGTTCGCCCGGATCCCGGCGCGGTGACCCGGGCAGCTGGGGTGCGCGCGATCGGTCGCCGCGACCCCGCGGCGGATCCGGCGCCGCTCGAGCTGGCCGGCGCCTGCCGCGGCCCCGGTGCGGGTGGCCCCGGCGGGGGCGGCAGGCCGGGCAGGTCCGCCAGCACCTCGTGCACCGTCACGTCGGCGGCCACCCGCCAGGCGCGGGAGGTGCTCGGCCGCACCCCCACGTCCCCCGCCCGTGCGCCGTGGTCGGCCAGCAGGTGCCACGTGTGGTGGGCCAGCTCCCGGCCGAGCGCTGGCACGTCGACGTCGGGATCGACCGCCCACCCGGGGTTCACGTACAGCCGCCAGGCCGTGTCGGTGGCCATCCGCGCCACCCGGTCGGTGGCCACGGGGACCAGGGCGTACAGCGCGACCGCCAGGTAGGGCATCTGGCCGGTGGGGGCCCCGCCGGGCACGGGGGCGCTGATGAGCCACAGCTTGGCTGCGGCCAGCCGGTCGGCCAGCTCGCGGGACACGCCCTGGCGCCCGGTGACGCCGCCCGGCACGGGGGCGACGCGAGACGGCCGGCCGGTCATGTCGGCAGCAGCCCGGCGAGGGCCAGCGGGCCGGCGAACAGCCGCAGGCCCGCCGGCAGGGC
>JALOLN010000069.1 GCA_025455945.1 Actinomycetes bacterium | reverse complement strand
ACGTCGTGCGTCGCAACCCGGACCGGTTCAGGGTCGTTGCGCTGGCCGCCGGCGGCGGCAGTCCGGCCAGCCTCGACCTCCTCGCCCTGCAGGCCCGGGAGCTCGGTGTGGAGGCTGTCGCAGTCGCCGACCCGGCCGGCGCCGCTGCGCTGGCGGAACGGTTGTCCGGCCCGAAGATCCTCGCCGGCCCGGACGCCGCTGCCGAGGCCGCGGCCTGGCCGGCGGACGTCGTCCTCAACGGGATGCCGGGGGCCGCGGGCCTGACTGCCACGCTGGCCGCCCTCGACGCCGGACGCGTCCTCGCCCTGGCGAACAAGGAGTCCCTCATCGTCGGCGGACCCCTGGTCAAGGAGCGTGCCCGTCCCGGCCAGATCGTCCCCGTCGACTCCGAGCACTCGGCGCTCGCGCAGTGCTTGCGCGGCGGGCGGGCGGAGGAGGTGCGCCGTCTCGTGCTCACCGCCTCCGGGGGGCCGTTCCGCGGCCGGACCCGGGCCGAGCTGGCCGACGTGACACCGGAGCAGGCGCTCGCCCACCCCACCTGGGCGATGGGTCCGCTGGTCACGGTCAACAGCGCCACCCTGGTGAACAAGGGGCTGGAGCTCATCGAGGCGCACCTGCTCTTCGACCTGCCGTTCGAGCGCCTCGACGTCGTCGTCCACCCGCAGTCGGTGGTGCACTCGATGGTCGAGTTCGTCGACGGCTCGACGCTCGCGCAGGCCAGCCCGCCGGACATGCGGCTGCCGATCGCCCTGGGCCTGGCCTGGCCGGACCGCGTCCCCGACGCCGCCCCGGCCTGCGACTGGACGACCGCGCAGACCTGGGAGTTCGCCCCGCTGGACGACGCCGCCTTCCCCGCCGTCGCGCTGGCCCGGGAGGCCGGGCGGCAGGGCGGCACCGCCCCGGCCGTCTACAACGGGGCCAACGAGGTGGCGGTGGCGGCGTTCCTCGCCGGGCGGCTGCCCTTCCTCGGGATCGTGGACACCGTGGCCCGGGTCCTCGACGAGCACCCGGTCGGGGGGAACCGGCCGGGGCTCGCCGACGTCCTGGGAGCGGATGCGTGGGCGCGGGCCCGCGCGCGCGAGCTGACGTCGGAGATGAGCCCGTCATGAGCGACCTGGCCGGCATCGTCGCCTTCGTCGTCCTGCTGCTGCTCTCGGTGATGGTCCACGAGTGGGGCCACTTCGCCACCGCCCGTCGCTTCGGCATGAAGGTCACCGAGTTCTTCGTCGGGTTCGGCCCGCGGCTGTGGTCGGTCCGGCGGGGCGAGACGGAGTACGGGGTCAAGGCGGTCCCGGCCGGCGGGTACGTCAAGATCACCGGGATGACCGACCTCGAGCCGGTCGCGCCCGAGGACGAGCCGCGCGCGTTCTACCGGGCACCGGCCCGCCAGCGGGCGGTCGTTCTGGCCGCCGGGTCGGCCATGCACTTCGCGATCGGCCTGGCCCTGTTGCTCTTCGTCTTCATGGCGCTCGGCAGCCCGGTTCTCGGCACCCGGCTGGCGGAGGTCACGAGCTGCGTCCCGGCGACGGCCGGGGCGGAGTGCGCGCCCGGCGACCCCCAGTCACCCGCGGCCGCCGCTGGGCTGCAGTCCGGGGACACCGTGGTGGCGGTGAACGGCACGCCGGTGGAGGACTGGGCGGGGCTCACCGAGCCCATCCGCGCCTCGGCGGGGACGCCGATGACCTTCACCGTCGAGCGTGACGGGCAGCAGCAGGAGGTCACGGTCGTCCCCGCGACCGTCGAGCGGACGGACCCGACGACGGGGGAGCCGGTCACGGTCGGCTACGTCGGGATCTCGCCGCAGGTCACCATGGACCGGGCAGGGCCGGTCGAGGCGATCGGCTCGACGCTGCGCGGCACCTGGGCCATCCTCGTCGGCACCGCCCAGGCGCTGGCCCAGCTGCCCGAGAAGGTGGTCGACCTGGTCCGCACCCTCGCGGGGGACCAGGAGCGCGACCCCAACGGGCTCGTGGGGATCGTCGGCGCCGCGGACATCAGCGGCCAGCTGGCCAGCGGCGACCTGCCGCCGGCCGCGCGGGTCGGCGACGTGCTGCTCCTCGTCGCGTCCTTCAACCTCTTCGTCGGCGTGTTCAACCTGCTGCCGCTGCTGCCCCTCGACGGCGGGCACCTCGCCGTCCTCGGCTACGAGCAGCTGCGCAACTGGTGGGCCCGGCGGCGCGGCCGTCCGGAGCCCGGACGGGTCGACATGACCCGGCTGATGCCCCTGGCGTACGTCGTCTTCGTCTTCTTCGTCGGACTGACCCTGCTGCTCGTCGCCGCCGACGTCCTCAAGCCCGTGCAGCTCTGACCGGAACGGACCCTGATGAGCATCAACCTCGGCCTGCCGGCCACCCCGCCGAAGCCGCTCGCGCCGCGGCGGGCCTCGCGGCAGATCGTGCTGCGCCACCCGACCCACCCGGTCGCGGTGGGAGGCGACGCGCCGGTCTCCGTCCAGTCGATGACCACGACGCTGACCGCCGACGTCAACGCCACGCTGCAGCAGATCGCCGAGCTGACGGCCTCCGGGTGCCAGGTGGTGCGGGTCGCGGTCCCGAGCCAGGACGACGCCGACGCGCTGCCGCAGATCGCCCGCAAGTCCGGGATCCCGGTGATCGCCGACATCCACTTCCAGCCCAAGTACGTGTTCGCCGCGATCGACGCCGGCTGCGCGGGAGTCCGGGTGAACCCCGGCAACATCAAGCAGTTCGACGACCGCGTCGGCGAGATCGCCCGCGCCGCGGCCGACGCGGGGGTACCTATCCGCATCGGGGTGAACGCCGGCTCGCTCGACAAGCGGCTGCTGACGAAGTACGGACGGGCGACGCCGGAGGCACTGGTCGAGTCCGCCCTCTGGGAGTGCTCGCTGTTCGAGGAGCACGGCTTCCGCGACATCAAGATCTCGGTCAAGCACCACGACCCGGTGGTCATGATCCACGCCTACCGTCAGCTCGCGGCCGCCTGCGACTACCCGCTGCACCTCGGGGTCACCGAGGCGGGTCCGGCGTTCCAGGGCACGATCAAGTCGGCCGTGGCGTTCGGCGCCCTGCTCGCCGAGGGGATCGGGGACACCATCCGGGTGTCGCTGTCCGCGCCGCCGGTGGAGGAGGTCAAGGTCGGCAACCAGATCCTGGAGTCGCTGGGCCTGCGGGCCCGGGGTCTCGAAATCGTCTCCTGCCCGTCCTGCGGGCGCGCCCAGGTGGACGTGTACACCCTCGCCGAGCAGGTCACGGCCGGGCTCGAGGGGCTGGAGGTGCCGCTGCGGGTGGCCGTCATGGGGTGCGTGGTCAACGGGCCCGGCGAGGCCCGCGAGGCCGACCTGGGGGTCGCCTCCGGCAACGGCAAGGGGCAGATCTTCGTCAAGGGCGAGGTCGTGAAGACGGTGCCCGAGGCGCAGATCGTCGAGACCCTGGTCGAGGAGGCGCTTCGCCTCGCCGAGCAGCTGCAGGCGTCCGGCGTGGGGCCGGGCCAGCCTGCCGTCCACGTCGGCTGACAGACCCGGCGCCGACAGGGCACCATGGCGCCGATGCTGCGCACCGCCGCCCTGAAGGTCCTCGACGCGCGGGACCGCCACGACGTCGCCGCCCTGCTCGGCCGCGACCCGGTGGCGCACGTCTTCGTGGCCTCCCGAGTCCACGTGGCCGGGTTCGACCCCTGGCGGCTCGGCGGGGAGCTGTGGGGGTACGTCGTCGACGGGCAGCTGGAGTCGATGTGCTACGCGGGGGCGAACCTCGTCCCCGTCGAGGCCACGCCGGACGCCCTGCGCGCGTTCGCGGACCGCGCCCGCCGGCAGGGCCGGCGCTGCTCCTCGCTGGTGGGGCCGGCGGACGAGGTGCTCGCTCTGTGGGAGCAGCTCGAGCCGGCGTGGGGTCGGGCCCGCGACGTCCGCCCGGACCAGCCGCTGATGGCCATGGACACCGACCCGGTGGTGCCCGCCGATCCGCTCGTACGCCCGGCCCGCCCCGAGGAGCTCGACGTCGTCCTGCCCGCCTGCGTGGCGATGTTCACCGAGGAGGTGGGGGTCTCCCCGCTGGCCCACGACGGCGGCACGGTCTACCGGGCGCGGGTCCGGGAGCTCATCAACGCCGGGCGGTCGTTCGTGCGGATCGAGGACGGCCGGGTGGTGTTCAAGGCCGAGGTCGGGGCAGCGAGCCCGGACGCCTGCCAGCTGCAGGGCGTGTGGGTGGCGCCGGATCGGCGCGGGGAGGGGATCGCCGCTCCCGCGATGTCGGCGGTCGTCCGGGCCTGCCGGCGCGGCCTGGTCCCCACGGTGTCGCTGTACGTCAACGCCTACAACACGGCCGCGCTGGCCACCTACGACCGGGTCGGGTTCCGCCGCGTCGGGACCTTCGCCACCGTCCTGTTCTGACCGTGGCCGCCGGCTGCTGCCGCCGGCGTGATCCAGGGAACCCCGCACGGCCCACAGTGCGAGTCGCGCTCCCTGGATCACGGCACCGATATCCTCGGCGCCGTGCTGCTGCGAATGTCGACCCTGTTCCTCCGCACCCTGCGAGAGGACCCGGCCGACGCCGAGGTGCCCAGCCACCGGCTGCTCGTCCGCGCCGGGTACGTCCGTCGGGTGGCGCCCGGCGGGTACGCCTGGCTGCCACTGGGGCAGGTCGTCTACGACCGCATCGAGGCGATCGTCAAGGAGGAGATGGACCGGATGGGTGCCCAGCAGGTGCACTTCCCGGCCCTGCTGCCACGCGAGTACTACGAGGCCACCAACCGGTGGACCGAGTACGGGCCCGACCTGTTCCGGCTGAAGGACCGCAAGGGGGCCGACTACCTGCTCGGGCCCACGCACGAGGAACTGTTCACCCTCATGGTCAAGGGGGAGTACAGCTCCTACAAGGACTTCCCGGTGATCCTGTACCAGATCCAGACGAAGTACCGGGACGAGCCGCGGCCCCGCGCCGGCATCCTGCGCGGCCGCGAGTTCGTCATGAAGGACTCCTACTCCTTCGACCTCGACGACGCCGGCCTGCAGGCCTCCTACGACAAGCACCGCGACGCCTACATCCGCACGTTCGACCGGCTCGGCCTGCGCTACGTCATCGTGTCGGCCGTCTCGGGGGCCATGGGCGGCTCGCACTCGGAGGAGTTCATCGCACCGTCGCCGTCCGGGGAGGACACCTTCGTCGCCTGCCACGCCTGCGGGTACGCCGCCAACACCGAGGCCGTGCAGGTCCGCGCCCAGGCGGCGTCCGACCCGTTCGCGCACCCGCCGCTGCGCGAGGTCGACACCCCCGGCACCCCGACGATCGAGTCCCTCGTCGCGCTGCTCGCCGGCCAGGGCCTCGCGGTGACCGCGGCCGACACGCTGAAGAATGTCGTCCTCAAGACCCGGCTGCCTGGCGAGGACGACTGGACGCCGGTCGTCGTGGGCGTCCCCGGTGACCGCGAGGTCGACCTGCGCCGCGTCGCGGCCTCGCTGGCCCCCGCGGAGGTCGAGATCTTCGAGGCCGAGGACTTCGCCGCTCATCCGGGCCTGGTGCGCGGCTACATCGGGCCGCAGGCGTTGCGGGTGCTGGGCGTGCGCTACCTCGTCGACCCGCGGGTCGCGCAGGGGACGTCGTGGGTGACCGGGGCGAACGCCGTCGACCGGCACGCCGTGCACGTCGTGGCCGGCCGCGACTTCGAGGTGGACGGCTACGTCGAGGCCGCCGAGGTGCGCGCGGGGGACCCGTGCCCGGTCTGCGGCGACGGGCTGTCCATCGACCGGGGGATCGAGGTGGGGCACATCTTCCAGCTCGGTCGCAAGTACGCCGACGCCTTCGAGCTCGACGCTCTGGGTCCCGACGCCAAGCCGATCCGGATCACCATGGGGTCCTACGGCATCGGTGTCTCCCGGGCGATGGCCGTGATCGCCGAGCAGTGCCATGACGCCAAGGGCCTCGTCTGGCCACGCGCCGTCGCCCCCGCCGACGTCCACGTCGTCGCCACCGGCAAGGACGACACCGTGTTCGTGGCCGCCGACGAGCTCGCCGACCAGCTGGTCGTGCGGGGGGTCCGGGTGCTGCTGGACGACCGGCGTGGGGTCTCCCCTGGCGTGAAGTTCAACGACTCCGAGCTCATCGGGGTGCCGACGATCGTCGTCGTCGGGCGCGGCCTGGCTTCGGGCGTGGTGGAGGTGAAGGACCGGGCGACGGGGGAGCGCACCGAGGTGCCGGTCGAGGCTGCCGCCGGCCATCTGGCCGACCTCTGCCGCCAGGGCTGAAGCCGGCGCCCGGCCCGCCCGCCGGCCCCTGAGTGTTGATCATCGGCCAACCGGGGTTCTGCGCGAGCCAGAACCCCGGTTGGCCGATGATCAACGCGGGGAAAGGGGCCGGAGGCGGAGCGAGCCGGTCAGCCGGAGCGCTCGGTGAGCCCGGGGAAGGTCGCCGCCGTTCCGGACCAGCCGGCGGCGCGCACGGCCGCGTCCTGCAGCCAGCCGGCGGCCGTCGCCCTGAGCGGAGCCTCCGCGACGGCCACCAGGTCGGCGTAGGTGGCCGCCGTGCCGAGCTCGAGGTCGGCGGCCAGCGCGCGGGCCTGGGCCGGGGTGTCCGCCGGCCCGGGCAGCTCGTAGGCCACCGCGGCGGCGACCGGCTCGGCCCCCGCGGCGCGCACCAGGCCGTCGAGGGCGTCCCGGCGCGCCAGGTGGACGTCGTAGCCGGCCCGCGCCGCGGCCTCGTCCGGGCCGCCGGCCAGGCGGGCCCCCACGACGCCGTAGCCGTACACGGCGGCGTGCTCACCGGCGAGGGCCGCCTGCAAGGCGTCGAGGAGGGTCATCGCCCGGCCCGGCGCAGGACGGCGGCGTGCGCGGCGTCGGAGGCGCCGACCGAGGCGAGCAGCCGGCCGGTGCTCCCGCCGACCTCGGCCAACGCAGCCAGGTGCGCGGCCGCCGTGGCGGCCTGTGCCCGGGCCAGGGCCGTCGCGGCCGCCTCGGCCTGTGGGGGCACTGCCGGTCTCGGCGTCGTGGACGACTCCGCGGACGGGGTGCTGCCCACCGAGGGGGACGGCGGACGCAGGCCGTCCAGCAGCGCCGCGGCGTGCGCGGCATGCGCCGCCGCCGCCGCGCCGGCTGCCGCAGCCAGGGCGGGGTGGGCCACCGAGACGGCCCGCGCCAGACGCTCCAGCTCGGCCTCGGCGGCGGCTGCCGTCCGGCGGGCGACCTCCTCCGGGTCGGGGGTCGGTCCGGCGGCGTCCGACCCGCCGGTGCAGCCGCCGAGGGCGGGCGCCACGACCCCCCCGGCAGCGACCACCAGCAGGCCGCCGAGGAGGCGGCGGCGGGTCAGCGTCAGCGGCACGACAGGCAGGATCGCACGGCCCGGGCGCCGATCCGGACCGGCTACCCTGGCAGCGACGGGCCACAACAGCAGACAGGGGACGCCCATGAGCGCCACACGACCGGACCGGGTCCGGGCCGTCGTGGCTCCCGTGGTCGCGGCCCACGGTCTCGACCTCGAGGACCTCACGCTGACCCCCGTCGGGCGCCGCCGCCTGCTGCGCGTCGTCGTCGACCGGGACGGCGGGCTGACCCTGGACGACGTGGCGGCGGTGAGCCAGCCGCTGTCGGTGGCGCTGGACGACTCCGCTGTCATGGGCGGTGCGCCCTACGTGCTCGAGGTCACCTCACCCGGCGTGGACCGCCCGCTCACCGCGCCCCGGCACTGGCGGCGGGCGGTGGGTCGGCTGGTCGACGTCCGGTACCTCGACGGGAGCGAGCTCTGCGGCCGGTTGGTCGGGGCCACCGACACCGGGGCCCGGCTCGACGTCGACGGCACCGTCCGTGAGGTCGGCTACGACGAGGTGCGCTCGGCCCAGATACAGGTGGAGTTCGGGCGCGCGGGCCAGACCCCGAGCCCGGACGACGAGGAGCAGGAGGAGGAGTGACCCATGGACATCGACCTCGCGGCCATGCGCTCCCTCGTCCGGGAGAAGGACATCTCCTTCGAGCTGCTCGTGGGTGCCATCGAGTCCGCGCTGCTCGTCGCCTACCACCACACCGAGGGCGCCCAGGCGAGGGCCCGGGTGGAGCTCGACCGGAAGACCGGTCACGTGACCGTGTTCGCCCAGGAGACCGACGAGACCGGCGCCGTGCTGCGCGAGTACGACGACACCCCTGACGGCTTCGGCCGGATCGCCGCCACGACCGCGAAGCAGGTCATCCTCCAGCGGCTGAGGGAGGCGGAGGACGAGCTGACCTTCGGCGAGTTCGTCGGCAAGGAGGGCGACCTGGTCTCGGGTCTGGTCCAGCAGGGCAGCAACCCGCGTGAGGTCCTCGTCGCGGTGGGCAAGGTCGAGGGCGTCCTGCCGGCGCAGGAGCAGGTGCCCGGGGAGTCCTATGCGCACGGCTCCCGGCTGAAGTGCTACGTCGTGTCGGTCCGTCGGGGGCCGCGCGGGCCGCTGATCACGCTCTCGCGCAGCCACCCCAACCTCGTGCGGCGGCTGTTCGCGCTGGAGGTCCCCGAGATCGCCGACGGCACCGTCGAGATCATGGCGGTCGCCCGGGAGGCCGGGCACCGCACCAAGATCGCCGTCCAGTCACACCGGCCTGAGGTCAGCGCCAAGGGTGCGTGCATCGGGCCGATGGGGGCCAGGGTGCGCAACGTCATGGCCGAGCTGCACGGGGAGAAGATCGACATCGTCGACTGGGCAGCGGACCCCGCGGAGTTCGTCGGCCACGCCCTGTCCCCGGCGCGGGTCGCCTCGGTGCAGGTCGTGGACCCGGTGGCCAAGGCGGTGCGGGTCGTCGTGCCCGACTACCAGCTGTCGCTGGCCATCGGCCGGGAGGGGCAGAACGCCCGGCTGGCCGCCCGCCTCACCGGCTGGCGGATCGACATCCGCAGCGACGAGGGCGGGATCGAGCCGGACGGCGGCGCCGCGCGGCCCGCGGCGGGCTGAGCACGCGGTAGACTGCCCGTGACCGGTCGTCCGGACGCCTCGCCCCGCCCGCAGCGCACCTGCGTGGGGTGCCGGCAGAAGGCGGCCGCGGCCGATCTGCTCCGCCTGGTGCTGGTCGACGGGTCCGTGACCCCCGATCCGCGCCGACGGCTCCCCGGCCGGGGTGCACACCTGCACCTCGACCAGGGGTGTCTCGATCTCGCCGAGCGGCGTCGGGCGTTCCCGCGGGCCTTCCGGGTCCCGGGGCCGCTGGACACCTCCCCGCTGCGGGCGTACGTCGAGGGCAGCCCGGCCGGCACCCCTGCAGAGCACAGACAGCAACCGTCGACGCGGAAGCGGGTCGAGAAGCGATGAGCACTCGATGAGCAGCAAGCGATGAGAACGCCCACGTACTGACGGTCCGTGCCCCTCGGCTCGGACCAGGTGAGGAGAGCAGTGGCCAAGGTCCGGGTCTACGAGCTGGCGAAAGAGCTCGGGGTCGAGAGCAAGGTCATCATGACCAAGCTCAACGAGATGGGCGAGTTCGTCCGCTCCGCGTCGTCCACGGTGGAGCCACCGGTCGTCCGCCGGCTGCGTGACGCCTTTCCCGCGGCGCCCGCGGCGCCCGCGGCTCCGGCCGCACCGGCCGCACCGGCCGCACCATCCCCCGCCCCCGCGGCCCCGCCGGTGGCGGCCGAGCCCCCCGCCGTGGCAGCGCCGGCGGCGGTGGCAGCCACGCCCGCCCCGGTCGCGGCTCCCACGCCCCCGCCAGCCGCAGCCGC